>JALONS010000096.1 GCA_025454855.1 Arcicella sp. | reverse complement strand
CAAAAACTCAACATCTGCTGCCATATCATCCAATTCCTCCGTATCGGTGATGTCGTGATATTCAGGATTAACCTGCCCATCTTTTCTTATATACGGAAGCCCATTGGGTTTCGTAGGGTCGGGCCACCAATAAGGTCCCATACTCATGTAGTCGTGTTTATCACCACTCGGAGGAACTTGCTTTTTGTGCGTAACGGAGTACAGTTTACCGTTCTCAACAATCTTCTCTACTGTTTTCAAGAATCCTTCCAAAGCCTTTTTCTTACTAATATCTCCTTTTTCAATATCAGCTTTATTTTTCTGTAAAGTTTTGAGGTTAAGTTCCAACAAAAAAGGGTTGGAGTTCTTTGAGAGAGCATTTGTGATGCCAATACTGATACAAAACAAGAAAAAAACTATTCTCTTTACCATAATGATTAATTTTGTGAATCGTTCAACTGTGAAAATCTACTCAGGATATTGGATACTGCCACATTAGCCGTATCTAATATTGAAAAGTGGATAACCAATATAAATACAAAGGGAATCAATATTACTTTAAAAGCACTTGATTCCCTTGTTCCCAAACTTTTATTATGAACCACAAAAACTTGTTACTAATAGAGAGGTTGATTATCCCTTATAAATACTCATGGATGAGCAACTTTATTTTTGAAGTAACTATAATCTCGACTTTCAAAACATGATTCAAAGTTTTCGGAGATGGGAATTATTCATATTTAGAAGGATAAAATATTTTATAAACCGATTGATACCCCAAAAGCAATGAGCAAACACTCATTCATGCTTGATAATCAAATTATTAATGGCAATAGCTACGAGGTTAAAAACTGAGGAAGAAGTCCTTACAATCCTGATAAATAGTTGAAGATTTTTAAATATTCTATGTTTTTTGTATTATTTTTAAAAAAACTTTAATTAAAGCCAGTATTTTTTAAATAAATCGTTCATCTATGAATAAAACGAAATCATAGATGGATAAAAAGCTACTTTGTAAACATTTTAAAACCCTTATGAAGATTACAATAACACAACTTCTGTTTATTGTGTCGTTTATCGGTTTTTCGTATGCCCATGACACTGCTGGGCAAGAGCTTCTTGAACAGAAGATTAACCTTGAAATTACAAATGAAGATTTGAGAGTTACACTCAATAAAATTGAGCGGATTTCAAATGTTCGTTTCATATTTAATCCAAAAGAGGTTAAGATTTCGCAAAAAATCAGTTTCAAGGCAAAAAACGAACAATTGAGAACTGTACTTAATGAGATATTTACCCCCCTCAAAATTTCGTATGAATTAGCAGGAAGCCATCAAATATTACTCTTTAAGAAGGAGATAGGTCTTTTAGAGATACAACATAAACCTATTCCAGTAGAAATCAAACCTCTTGAGCAGTCTATAAAAGGTGTTGTAACTGAAATAAATGGTAGTCCTTTGGCGGGTGTTTCAGTTGCGATAAAGGGAACCACTATTGGTACGAATACAGACCAAAACGGTGCTTACAAAATAAAAGTCCCAAGCAGGCAGTCTATTTTGGTATTTTCTTTCATTGGTTTTACCTCAAAAGAAGTACTCGTAGGTGAGCAAACAAATATCAATGTAATGCTTTATGAAGACAATAAAGCACTTGATGAAGTGGTTGTTACGGGATATACAACATCAAGCCGAAAAAATATTATAGGCTCAGTTTCATCAATTAAAGAAAAAGATATTGAACAGACTACTCCTGTAAATGCCTTTGATGCCTTGCAAGGACGTATGGCTGGGGTACAGATTTCTTCAAATGGTGGACCAGGTGCTGGGGCTGAAATTCGTATTAGGGGTACATCCACATTCAACGGTGGTGTAAGCCCATTATTCATTGTTGATGGTCAGCAGTTAGATAATATCGACAACATTAACCCTAACGATATTGCATCTTTTGATGTATTAAAAGATGGGGCTTCGGCTGCTATCTATGGCTCGAAATCAGCCAATGGAGTTATTATCATCACTACAAAATCGGGTAAAGTAGGGGCTGCCAAGTTGGATGTTAATTATTCAAGAGTTTACAGTCAAATTGCAAGTTCTATTCCCCTCTCC
Organism: Arcicella sp.; assembly: GCA_025454855.1. Taxonomy (GTDB): domain Bacteria; phylum Bacteroidota; class Bacteroidia; order Cytophagales; family Spirosomataceae; genus Arcicella. Next base: position 11,833 of record JALONS010000096.1, on the reverse strand, counting down.
AATACACGGCAACGCATCAATTATGAGAATCTGAATAATAATCGCCCGGTTGGGCAACCCGTAGGAGACTCTACCAGTCTTTTCTTCCAAAACTCTAATGACCTTATAGGTTTATTAACCCGTACAGCTGTTAGAGACCAAGTGGACGTATCGTTAAGTGGTGGTTCTGAAAAGAGCCGCTATTATTGGAATACAGGTTTTGTACAAGAAGATGGTGTGGTCATTAAGAGTTTATACAATCGTTTTAACACTCGATTGAAATTAGATATTGAAATTTCTAAGCGTTTACATGGGAGTTCTAATGTGAACTTGAGTTATGAAATAACAAGAGGTCTAAACGAAAACTTTGTGTTTCAGCAAATGGTAGAGAGAATACCTTATTTTCCAGTATATGAACCAGATGGTTCTTTTACACCTGAAATTGGTGGAAGAAGAAACCCTTTAGCCCAAGCTGAGCTATCGACTCGTGACACCAGAAATTACAGAGCTCAAACATTTAACTATTTAGAATTCGATATATTGCCTAATTTATCGTTCAAAACAACGCTTGGAGTAAACTTCAGAATAGAAAAAGAAAACCAGTTTGACCCACAAATTGTGCAGGCAATAAATTCGACAACGGGTGCACCGAACCCAACAACAGGTTTAGAAAATGCTTCTTTAGGCTACGATATTTTACAAGAGAACTTTTTTAAATATAAACAGAAATTTAGTAAACATACACTCGGAGGCCTCTTAGGGTATTCTTCTCAAAGGTGGTTAAGCGAATTTTATCAACTGAGAGCTGCCAGTTTTGTGTCTGATAATATACAGACATTTAACAATGTACTTCTATTCAACTTAAATGATACTCGTACAGATAAAAGAGAATGGGCTTTGACAGGATTATTTGGTGCTTTCAACTATGATTTTGACGACAGATATTCATTGAATGTTACACTTCGTAGAGATGGTTCTTCAAGATTTGGTGAAAATAGGCGTTATGGTTACTTTCCATCAGCTTCAGTAGGTTGGAGAATTAGCAATGAGAAATTCTTAAAGTCAAGCGGTTTTATTGATAATTTAATGTTGAGAGCAAGTTTTGGACAGACAGGTAATGAGAGAATTGGAGCCTACGAGTCTCAATTATTGTATAGCCCAGGGGCAATTTATAATTTGGTCAATGGTACAGCGCCATCTCAATTATCAAATCCAAACTTAGGGTGGGAAAGTACATTTTCAACGAACTTTGGTTTGACGGCATCATTGTTTAAATCAAAACTGAATGTAGATATAGATATTTGGAATAAGGTAACGAAAGATTTATTGTATGATGTACCTCTTCCAGAAGAGACAGGTTTTTCTTCAGTACGTCAGAATATCGGTTCTATTGGAAATAATGGAATAGATGTTAATATCAGTGGTACGCCATTTAGAAGAGGTGGATTTGAATGGAATTCATCATTTAATATCACATTCCAAGATAATAAAGTATTAGAATTGTTGGATAAAGATGGATTCACGACGGGTAATTTCTTTGTAAAGGAAGGTGAACCTATAGGAAACTTCTTTGGCTATAAGAATTTAGGAATTTATCCAACAGACCAGCACAATGCTTACGATGCTAATGGAAATCAATTAACACCTATCTTCGAGAATAACACTTTTGTAAGATATCAATATCAAGGAGTTGACTATTTAGGTACTATCAGAAGAAAGACGGTCAATGGCGTAACACTATTAGGAGGCGATATTAATTGGCAAGATTTGGATAATAACTTGAGAATAGATGGATTCGACCGTATGGTCATCGGAAATGGGATGATAAAATACTTTGGTGGATTCAACAATGAATTTAAGTATAAAGCTATGAGCTTATCATTTCTTGTTGACTTTTCATTTGGCAATCAAATTTTCAGAAATTATGACCAACAAAGAAATGATTTGAATGCTGCTAATGAAACTCCAGCACCAGAAAGAATCGAAAACTCATGGCGTAAACAAGGTGACATAGCCGAATATGCTAGTTTAGTCCGTACTCGTGTTCAAAATGCACTTGGACCAAACTCTCAGTATATTAGTTCAGGAGACTTGGTAAGATTAAGAAATGTTCGTTTTACTTATGCCTTGCCTAAAAATCTCTTAAAGAAAACATCTTGGCTCAAAAATGCCTCTGTGAATCTTTCTGTGAATAATTTGCTCATGTTTACAAATTATCCAGGTTTTAACCCTGAAATCGGAAGTAGAGGTAATGCCATACAGGTTGGACAAGATAATTTGAGATACCCCGTAAGAAGGGATTTCATCGTGGGACTAAAAGTAGGCTTCTAAAAATTAGAAATACCTACTTTGAAAGGTTTTAATAGTTATGAACATGTACTAGAGCCTTTCATTTGTTAAAAAAAGAATTAGAAATCAGATGAAAAATAAAAATATAATAAAGATATTAATAGGGTGCTTTTCATTTGCAACTATGTTATTGACTTCTTGTGAAGGAATATTAGAGCAAAATCCCTACAGTCAAATTTCAGACGAACAGTTCTGGAAAACTCCTTCAGATGCTGCCTCTGGTGTGGCAGCTATATACGATGGTATGCAGAGAACCTACAGTTCGAAGTATTTACCTTGGGGAGAATTCAGAGCAGATAATTTTAACCGTAATGCTACTAATACCCAAGCAAATTTTATTGAGCTCGTAAACAATACTTTGAGTCCTAATAATAGTACGGCACTCCGTTGGGACGAATTATACAAGATGATAGCGAGGGCTAACTTGGCTATCGAAAATATCCCTAAAATAAATGGGGTAAACCGTAATCTATTAGCTGAAGCTTATGCGGTAAGAGCCTTTGCGTATTTTCATGCTATCAGAGTTTGGGGCGATGTTCCTTTGTTTACTGAACCTGTAAAAGGTTTAGATGGGAATCTTTACAGACCCAGAACCAGTGCTGATGAAATAATGACAAAGGTAATCTTGCCAGATTTGCAACAAGCCGAAGCATTGATGATTGAACCTGCGAATAAATTTCGATTTTCAAAAGGGTCGGTGTGGTCTCTTCAGGCAGAAGTATATATGTGGTTGAAAGATTATGCTAAAGCAAAAGTAGCTCTTGATAAAATAAGAACCTCTGGTTCTTATTCTTTAACTACTACTCGTGAAGCTTGGTCAAAAATGTTTATTAATGAGGGTCCTGCCAATGGTATATACAACAAAGTAATGGATGGTCCTGAGTTAATACTCTCTATCAGGTATGATGCGACAGATGCAACAGCATCTCAAGATAGAAGTCCCGTAAACAGTACATATATGAATGGAATACCTGCTTTCGTTCTTAACTCTACTTTTGAGTTTAAATGGTTTAGCAGATTCCCTACCGACTCGGCTATTTGGATTAGTAAATACCGCACTTTTCCTCTAAGAAAAGATGCTGCTGGTAGAAACTTTTTTGGAGATTGGAGGTATGTAGAATCTCGTGAAGCTGGAGCAGCATTAACGTTTGGAACTCGCTTAGCCAAGTTCCGCAAAGCTCAAGTTAATGCCATTGATGATACAGATCTTCATATATTCAGATATGCTAATACTATTCTGTTGTTAGCTGAGGCGGAAAATCAATTGGGAAATACTTCTGCAGCATTAGGCTACTTAAATCAAATCAGAACTGCTCGTCAATTACCTACTGTACCAGCTAACTCCCCTGAGGTAGCAACGAAGGGAGCATTAGAAGATCTCATACTGGAAGAAAGACAGTATGAGTTATTAGGTGAAGGTGTACGCTGGTGGGATTTGAGAAGAACAGGTAAGGCTATAGAAGTAATGAATGCAGCAAGAGCAACAGACCCCAGTTATAGGAAGTTAACAGAAGGAACATTACTTTTTCCAATTTTTGATAGACATCTGATAGATAATTCATCACTGACTCAAAATGAGGCTTATAAATAGATTATTCAAAAGGTTTTTAAATAAATAATTTTATACCATGAAGGTAACATTAAAGTTCATACTGATTATATTGCTTTATACGGTTACGAGTTGCGATTTAAAACTCCAAAAGCCCTATGAATTTGAACCAGAGGTTAAGCCCTATAATGCTTATGCAAACCAAACTGTTTGGGAATGGCTACAAACCCAAAAAACACCAGAAGCTACCCCTGGTGTAACACCAGTACTAAGTTTGACTAAGTTTGATTATTTAATTGAAGCGATTGAATATACAGGGTTACAAGAAGAATTCAATCGTAAAACCGATAAAAGAACTTTTTTTCTGTTGAACAATGCAGCATTTGCAGGTACCAATAGAATTTTTAACGCATTGGGTGCCACTGCCACAACTATTGGTTTGCCAGCTGTGAGAGCTCTTAATAAAGCACGATTAACTACTTTATTAAAATATCATATTATTGATCAATATATTACGCAAATTGACCCTTTATATGTGATTGGAGCAAACTACTTTTTTCAGACACTGAATGAAGGGGATACTGGTAAGATGCTTCTTAGAAGAACTGATAGATGGGCTATACAGGTTAATCCCGCTGTTGTAGCACCCTTAACAACCACTCGTAAAGGTGTCAATGTGTCTAATCATAACTTGATTTATGCCAATGGTATAGCACATGTATTACCTGATTATGCTCGTAATGTAGCATTTTAGATTAAGACTTCACAAAACTTATATAACAATAATAACAATAAGATTGCCATAGTGATAGAGTTCCTTTAAGAGGAACTCTGCATATAATTCTATGTCAAAATTATTACAAACTTTCTGACCTTTTTAAGAAAAAATCTTTTATTTGAATACGCTTGCCATTATAATAGCACTTCTTCATCTCTCAAAAAATCAATAACTACTAAGATTTAAAAATCACAATTTTATAGATAAGATTTCAAAAATGGTAACTATTTACCATAGGTGGATAGTATTATCCAAATTCTGCCATTGTACTAACCGAAAAACGGTAGCGTATTGAAACTTACTACTGGATGGTCACTTAAACTCTATATAATTTATTTAATAACGAATAGATTCCTTTTCTATCCATTCTCAATAGTTGAGAAACCATGAAAAATCTTTTTTAAATTTTAACGATTTAGCATGAGCAACAAATATTATTAATCGGAGGTGGTAAAGGCTCATGCAAAAATGGAAATGAGTACCTTTTTAATCAAATACAATCTAACAATTTAACAATTTTGAAAATGAAACTAAAATTAGGATTTCTTTTATTAGGGATTTACGTAGCTGTATTTAGCTGCAAGCAAGATGAACTTGTGGAGGCTACAAGCGAAAAAAACTCAAAACCATCAAGTGAACGAGTAGCGTGGTCGGCCTTAGCAACTAATAATGTCACGTTCGACGGCAGGGGCTATTACAGCGGTCAGAACTACACGAGAGCCATGGCAGCGTTTGATCATGGAAATATCGTAAATCACAGAATTCCATTCAATAATTACAATTATGCAGCCATCGAAAAATCAGGTACTAATTGCTATTTGCGGGTATTTCTTCCCAAAGATACACATTCGGATACTCCTCCTGAGGATGGAAATACGGGTTTTACCTACGATGTTGATATACCCAATGCAAGAACTTACGTTACTCAATTTGACGTAGTATTTGGTACTGGTTTTGATTTTAGTAGAGGCGGTAAGGTAGGGTCAGGAATCACCATTGGTGTTGGTGCTGGTGGGTGTTATGATGGAGTAACGAAAAAAATGCCTACTAATGGTGCCAGTGTAAGATTTATGTGGGTTAGTACTGGTAGTAGGGATAACCCACAACCAGCCTATTTTAAGCCTTATATATACCACAATGGGCTGCCAGCAAATACGTGTGGAGAAGAAACAGGAAAGCTATCTGTGCAATTGAAAACTAACACAATCTATAGATGTTATATGAAAGTAACAGCGAATACTGGAAACCTCGCCAATGGATACGTCTTTATGAGTGTAAATGGTGTACCGCTCTATGAAAAGAGTGGTATCAAATTTACAAACTATTCTCCTAATGTTAATACACTGGTTGATAGACTATCATTCAATGTATTCAGAGGTGGTAGTGGTTGGGCTTGGACATCAAAAACTACCAATGCTATGTATTTTGACAATATTCAATGGAGAATAATCCCTTAGTTTTGGTAGTTTTTAAAAGTGTTGATGTAAAAACTAAGTATTTGATAAATTGTATTATTGCGGTCAGGGCATTTGTAAAAAAGTATTAAATGCTCTTGCTAAAACTTAAAACGAATACCTTTTTCAAAATAATAAACAATTAAATGATTTTAAACATGAAATTAAAATTAGCCTTTTTTTCAGTGGGGTTATCGGTGTCTTTATTGAATTGTACACAGGATGAACTTATTATTACTGATTCAGAAGACTCAAAGCCATCAAGCCAAAGGATAATGGCTGTTCCATCCATCAAAACAGTAGATTTTAATAATCGCACGGGTGCTTATAGCGATTACTCACAAGGAGAAGCAGACTCTGATTTTGGTGGGTCTGTTAATACAGTAGGAGGCAGCTGGGACCCCAGCAACCATGCAACGGTTGGCAACAGTCTATTTAGAGTAAAGTTAGCCCCAATGAAACACTCAGCTACCAGTGGTGGAATAAATGGGTCAGGACATAATTTTGACTTGGCTGTTCCAAATGGTGGTGAATATGAATTGAAATTTGCTGTAAGATTTGAAAATGGTTTTCAGTTCGGAAGAGGAGGAAAAATAGGTTTTGGTATTAGCATCGGAACGGGTAATTCAGGAGGGAAAACTCCACCACCAGATGGAGGTAGCCTTAGATTTATGTGGAAGTCACCAGCTAAATATGATCAAGCGACTAATAAGTTGATAAATGTAGGAGGTGCTTACTTTGTACCTTATGCGTATTATTCGGATCAACCTAACCAATACGGAGATGAGTTTGGTAAAAGATCAAGCTTCGATTTAACAACTAATCAGTGGTACACTTTGTATATGAGAGTAAAAACAAATACTAATACATCCACTACAAGTCCAAATGGAGCTATTGAAATGCGAGTTGGAAAAGGCTCAAATCTTACCAAAGCACAAATGGAAGAATTGATAAATAAGCCCTTCAAATGGACTGATACGCCTGTAAATATAAACAAATTATCATTTAATATATTCAGAGGGGGAAATACTATTGATTGGGTAACTCCAAATACAGGTTACATACATATTGACAACGTTTCTTGGAAAAAACTGTAAACGGAAATAGTGATTGGTAAGTCGTTTAGATAGCAACTACTAATAACTATTAATATTTTTAGAATGATTGAGGAGGGTGTATAGTGATTTAACTAATCAAGGTTTTATTCATATTTTGAGGCTCAATATTGTGACGCTAATGGATTGAGTTTGTTTATGGCGAAACGAATGCCGTCTTGAATATTACCATTGAATAGTAGTTTTTAAATAGAGTACCTTTTTAATCAAATACAATCTAACAATTTAACAATTTTAAACATGAAATTAAAATTAGCAATCCTTTCATTAGGACTTTCTGTGGCAGTAATCAATTGTAAACAAGATGAACTCATTGAGACAAACGAAGTATCTTCTAAGCCTTCAAGCGAACGAGTGGCAGCAGTTTATGGAGAAGGTCCTGATGGACATACAGTAACCTTCAATCGTTCAAATCAAAATTACAACAATTCATTAGCTGGTACAGATTTTGGAAATATTGATAATTTAAGAGAAGCCGTGAATACAAAAATTGAGAATAATACTTTAAAAGTAAGAATTCCCAAAAATACGTGGTCAGATAGTGACCTGCCAGTTGGTGATGGTTTGAGGTTTAATACAGATATTGATGATGGCTCTGAATATGAGTTGAGTTACAAAATAAAATTTGATTCAAATTTCAAATGGAGTGCTGGTGGCAAATCTGGTCCAGGGCTTGTGATTGGTAAAGGTAATTCTGGATGTTCTGCTGCTATTAAAGACGGTGCAGGCATTCGAGTGATGTGGGATGGTGCTGGTAGAAAAGAAAACGAAATAAACGAAGCATACTTTCAGCCATATTTATACTATGTCGATAAAAATAGTAACTGTGGTGATAATTTTGGTGCAAAATCAGATCGTTTAAAGAAAAATGTTTGGTACACAGTTTATATGAGAGTAAAGTGTAATACAGGAAGTAGTGATAATGGTTCAGTCTTCGTATCTATCAAAGAAGGAAGTAATGCTGCTAAAACACTGTACAGCGACAGTAGATTCAGATGGACAAATACATCATCAACAGATTCTAATCGCCTTGTGAAAGAACTTTCTTGGAATACTTTCAGAGGTGGTAAAGAGAGCTATTGGGCTTCTTCAACCGATGATTATATCTATTATGATGATATTAAATGGAGAAAAATAAACTAATTTTTTCATTAATGACAAAGAAGGTACTTATCAGGAACACGTCATACGATGTGTTCCTGTAAAAATGTCTTTCTTGATAAATATATTATGCTATAAGAAATGCTTACAGGCTCTCTAAAACTATTTAGATTTCATTAACTACTAATTTTTAAATCATAATTTTTGACTGGTAGGGTTGGCAACAATACAATTTAGCACGATTAACAAATAGGATTTCCTAAGCGGTTTTGAAAGCTCGTGCTAAAAATGGAAGCGAGTACCTTTTAATCAAATATAATCTAACAATTTAACAATTTTGAAAATGAAACTAAAATTAGGATTTCTTTTATTAGGGATTTATGTAGCTGTATTCAGCTGCAAGCAAGATGAACTTGTGGAGGCTACAAACGAAGATTCTTCAAATTCTTCAAAGTTTAGGGTTGCGGCTACTGTTCGTAGCACTTCTACTACTTCTTTTACTCGTAGTGATGCTAAATATACCCAAAGTATGGCTGATACTGATTTCGGCAATTTTGATTCGGATTATTTCACAAAGGATAATGCGTATAATAGAAGTAATGAGCTCAGAGTGCGAATCCCCTCTAATACCAGAGCTGGAAAAGAAGGAACACGAGGTTCTGGCTTCAGAGGGGACATAGATGTTGCTGATGGAACATCTTACAGACTTACTTACAAAATAAAGTTTGATAGTAATTTTAAATGGAGTAGAGGCGGTAAATGTGGATTTGGTATCATTATAGGTGAAGGTCTTTCAGGTTGTGGAGATGTAACGGGTAGAGGTGCCAGCCTTAGATTAATGTGGTATTCTCCGAAAAATGAATACGGAAAAACCCCCGAGGATTCTTACGCTTACTTCCATCCTTATTTATATACCAGTAAAAAAGTGGATGGAGAATGCGGTACAGACTTTGATACAAAATATGAAAATATCAAAAAGAATACTTGGTACACAGTGGAAATGACTGTAACCAGTAATTCGGGTTCCAATGCTAATGGTAAAGTTTTAGTAAAAATCAATGGTACTGAGGTACTGAACAAGAATAATATTCTCTGGACAACCAACGATAGTTATCGTAAAATTACGAAGGTAAATACCAACAACTTTAGAGGTGGATCAAGCGATTATTGGATGGCTGATACAGATGGTTACATCTATTATGACGATGTGAAATTTGAGCGTTTAGCTAATTAATCTTTTCTGAAAGGTACTTAGTAATTAGGGGACTTTTATAAAGTCCTCTATTACTATTTTATGATTATCCATAAATCGCTTTAAAACGCTAACGTCAAATTAGAGGTATATAAGGACGATTTTGGGTATAGGTCGAATTCAATTTTTAAATACATTAATCCGATGAAAGTCAAACTCTTATCATTTATAATCATTCTTTGTGCGTTGTTTTTAAACTGTAAAAAAGAAAACGAGATAGCAGTCAATGGTTCGGGTACAACACCTAACCCCAAGCCAGTAGCAGCAGTTTATGGTAGCCGAACGGTTAGTTTTAATCAAGTTGATGGCGTGTATTCAAGCGATGCCGCTATGGCTGATTTTGGAAATGTAGATACGCCTTTCAATGCTTTTGGGAATGGCACTATCTCTGAGAATGCACTCAAGATAAGAATCCCTAAAAATACAATGTCTGACACCGACCCAGCACCCCTTGGAGACGGTCTGAGATATAATGTTGATATTGAAGACGGGGAAGAGTATGAACTATCTTTCAAAGTAAAATTTGATGCCAATTTCAAATGGAGTCGTGGGGGTAAAATTGGTCCGGGACTTGTCATTGGCAAAGGTTTATCGGGTTGTAAGCCAGTCATAAATGATGGAGCCAGTGCCAGATTCATGTGGTACGGTACAGGAAATAATACCAAAGAAACCAACGTGGTTTATTTTCAACCCTACTTATATTTTGCCGACCAAACGTCTGATTGTGGTACAACATTCAGCAAAAAATCGGTCAATTTGCAAAAAAATAAGTGGTACACGCTCTACATGAGAGTAAAAGCTAATACGGGCGATAATAAGGATGGGGCAATTGTGATGAAAGTAGATGGAGTTGAACTTTACAGTAATACTTCATTTAGATGGACTAAAACAACTTCATCCGACCGTTTAGTGAAAAAAATGTCTTTCAATGTTTTCAGAGGTGGTTCTTCTGAAAATTGGGTTTCATCAACGGATGATGATGTTTATTTTGATGACATAAAATGGACCAAACTTTAGATGAAATCTCTCGGAATATTTCATCCCCAACAAACACTTTAAATAAATACGCTATGAATGCTAAATTATCGCTTTGGTTGTTTTTTCTGGTAGGAATATTTTTCAATTGCACTCGAAACGAAGCCCAAAATGTAGCTGTAAATCAAATAGTAACTGAATCCAAAGCTGTAAATACTACTTACGCTAATAGAACGGTAAATTTTTCAAGAACTGACGGAACTTACACGCTCGACCAAGTTCAAGCTGACTTTGGGAATACGGTTGGAAACTGGGACACCAGAAACAACACCATCATCAACAACGAAATCAGAGTCAGGATTCCGAAAAATACGGTAGCTTCAACCCCAAAAGAAAATGCTCCCGATGGAGTTGGGTCTATTTGCACGTTTGATATTCCGAAAGGTTCAGAATACGAAATGACTTACAAAATAAAATTTGATAACAATTATAAATGGATTAGAGGCGGAAAATGTGGACTTGGTTTCCGAATCGGAAAAGGCTACACGGGTTGTGTATCGGTTGATGGGGGTGATGGCGGAAGTGCCAGAGTTACGTGGGGAAATCCGAACAAAAAAGACAATAGCGGCACAGATAACCCCTATTTTAGTCCTTATATGTACCATTTTGATAAAACCCAAGATTGTGGCGATTCGTTTGGTTTGAAAAGTATAAAATTAGAAAGAAACAAGTGGTACACCGTTTACATGAGAGTAAAATCGAATACCCCAAACAACAAAGATGGACAAATAGAGATAAAAATAGATGGCGTAACTTTAATCAATAAAAACGATGTGCGTTGGACAACCGTGACAACTGACGACCGACTAATTAAACGCATTTCGTGGGAAACTTTCCGAGGAGGAAAAGAAGATTATTGGCAGTCGAGTACCGACGATTACGTCTATTATGATGATATTTCATGGAAAAAATTAGCCGACTAACTCACTCAAAAATTCATTAAAATTTAGTGTAAAAAATGACCAAATATCATCTAACCCTTATTATTTGCGTAATTTTCACGGGTTTCTCACGGGTTTCAGCTCAGAATAACAACCAAATTCTTTGGTACGATAAACCCGCCGCCGTTTGGCCCGAAGCCCTACCTATTGGCAATAGCTACATGGGAGCCATGATTTTTGGCGATGCCCAACGTGAACATATTCAATTCAATGAAAGTACGCTTTACTCGGGCGAGCCTGACGCTACTTTCAAAAACATCAATGTTCGTAAATATTACCA
>JALONS010000368.1 GCA_025454855.1 Arcicella sp. | reverse complement strand
GAAGAGATGCCAAGACCCAAAATATATGCGTTCCCAGTCTGGCAGTTATTTGATTTGAGTGATGATTTAAAAAGTTTGCCATCTTTGTCATAATAAAAACGTTCTTCTGCAAGCCACGATACATTGCAGTCTTTATCATAATTGATGCGAACTAATTTTTTGTTTTCATTGTAAAAATATTCGGTGGTTCTGCCTTTTTCATCAACGGTTTTCTTGAGTAACGGTACGCCATTGACATAAATTTGTCCTGATATTTCAGGGTCATAATACACTGGTTTTTTCATGTCGTTCGACTGGTTTTGTAAAATATCTGGGAGATATTTGAGGTGTTGTAAAAAATGAAGTATTCAGTGAAGTGGTTACGTATTAAAACCAATGACAGGGTTTTATGTTTTGAAAATCAGGCTTTAGCATTGAAATTTAATATTACTACATACTGATTAATGCAAAACCGCTGACAGAGTACACACTCAAAACCCTGACAGCGGTTAATATTTTTTAGAAAAATAGGATTTGTATTAATGAGTACACAATTCCAAAATTTGATATTCCAATCGAAGGACGATTTTTGACAAAGTGAAGATGCTGAATCGCTAAGAATCAAAAAATAGGCAGTATCCCTTTAATTGTTCTCAATCAACAGAGGAGTTTGTTTTTGAAAAGTTTGGAAAGAAAAACGGAAGCCTTTGGTACACACAAAAACTTCCGTTTGAGAGCAGTAATCACCTCCGAAGCTATTTCTTTAAAGTATCACCACCCCAAGCCCGTTCAACGGACTTTTTTTTGTTCCAAGGGGCAGTAGTATTAATACCCATTTGAATTGCCAAAGCCGCCATTAAAAGGGTAAAGATGATTAAAACCCAACGAAATATTTTTTGATTCTTGTTCATATTAATTCGGACCTATTATCCGTTATTAGGTTCGTTTAAAATATTTTTTGTCATAAAATTAATGAATTAACGAAAACACATGACGATTATAACAATAATCTAATTATTTTGCATTGAAATAACCACTGATAACAAATCCATAAGCATCTTAAAAAATGCACTATAAATCAACATGAAAAATCAATTTAAACATTTATTTCTTCTCATTCCCATAAGTGGCTTCGTATTTGGCTGTTCTGATGCCAGTAAAAAATACCAAGAAGTAGAAGAAGCCAAAACCTGTTCTATGATTTTTATTGATAAGTCAGTTAGCGTAAATGTTAATAAAAAATTTATCAATGAAAAATACACGAAGGTTATAAACCAATTAATTGATGAAAATATAAAAGGTAAAGGCGATAAATTGGAGGTTTATTTCATTCACGAAAACACCGCAAAAGGCAAAGCCGCTGAAATAGTTTGTAAAACAGAAAGAGAAGATTTGGAAGGAGCAAGTTCTACGGACTCTGAGGCAATCAATAATGAATACACGATGTCGCTGGACAAAGAGCGGAGTATTTTCAAGAAAATTGTATTTGCTCAATTGGCTTCTCAGAATACGTCTTCCAGTAAAAATAATACAGATATTTGGGCCGCTTTGCCTTTAATAGACAAAGCAGTAGCCAAAGGTTATCGAGTAAAAGCGTACTTTCTATCTGATATGGTGGAGAGTATGAGAGCTGATAACCGACGGGATTTTCACACCAATCCACCCGTAGATGATGCCGCCGCCGTAGGTTGGGCAAGAGAAGATGCCGATGGTATGAAGGCTTCGATGACCAATATTGGGTTGGCTGAAATATTCATCGCTAAACCCTTTGAACCCACCGCTTCAAGGAAAAAGAATAATCCTGCTATTTCAACGTATTGGCAAAGATTATTTATGGAATTGGGCGTATCTGCCGAAGTGGTAGAGCTGTAAATTTTTACTTGACACTCTATATGTTTCTGATAAAAAAACCATCAACGCAACAAGAATGGGAAGATTATTATGACCTCCGTTTTACGGTCTTGCGTGAGCCGTGGGGACAACCCAAAGGTAGCGAAGTGTTGAAAGACGAAGACCAAGCCGACCACGCTATGGTGGTAGATTTGGCAAGTGATAAAATTGTGGGAGTGGCTCGGATGCAAACCAATACACCCGCCCAAACGCAGGTACGTTGCGTGGCTGTTTCGCCCGAAGTACAAGGAAAGGGCGTGGGAAAAATGCTAATGAAATATTTGGAAGATATTGCTCAGCAAAGAGGTATCAAAGAAATTGTGTTGGATGCCCGTGAAAACGCCGTAAAGTTTTATCAATCAATTGGTTACGATATATTTGAAGATTCGTATTTGCTTTTTGGGGAGATTCAACACTGGAAAATGCGTAAGATTTTTGATAAAGAATAGCTTATCATTATCAGTAACGACCGCTGATGTCTAAATTCCACAATTCTACATTTTATTACCGCTGCATTTTTACATCGAAATTTACTAATCCTTGGGTAATTGTAGCTCCATTTGTCGCCACCGCATTTGAAATAGAATTTATCTTTATCAATCCTTTTCGAGTTACCGCCTTACCGTCTCGGGTGGTACGAGTATGCTGAAACATATAAATTTTCCCCGCCTCAACTATTAAATCCTGCGTGGTGGTAGGTATAGCTAAATTTCTCAAAATAAAGTCATTCGCATTGGTAAAATCAATGGGTGTATTGGTGGGTGCAAAAAAAGTAGGAGTTCCGTTGGCGGTTGAAACATTACTACAAACTCTGTCGCTGATGGTTACACCCAAACCCAACGCTCCACGCCTGGGATTTGATACCAACGTTGGTCTGATAGAAGGTGAACCAATGGTGGCGTAGGTAATATCTACAAAAGTAATATTGGAGTCTAAATCGCAAACGGTATAGATATCGCCAGTAGTAGTTGAAAATCTGGAAGGAGTAGTACTGGCTTGTACGCCCAAAGTGATATTAGACCACGATATGATTTGTCTATTCACAGACGGTAACACATTAATCGCTTTCCTGATTATTTTACCTTTATCATCGGTAATTGAAATATAAAAAATCCTTGAAATGCTTGTTCCCACCGCAGGTAGGCTTACCTCTAAACTACGAGTTTGCTCATCAAGCATTTTTAGTTTGATATTATCCAACAAAAGTGTTCCTACTCTATCTGGATTACCAGTTACGTAAACAGCCATTTTTACGGGTCTGCTTCCGTCTGCTCCTTTTTTTATATTGAGAGAGATAGCCAATACTTCGTCGTTGGTAAGAGAAAGCTCTGGTTTAGCTTCCAGTTTAGTATCTGTAAATTTTACCGAAAGTTTGCTCTCAGCCAATGGTAGAGGGTCGTCTCCCGGTTCTGGAGTCGGTCCTTTACAAGTAGAAAGAAATAGAAGTATATAGATTGAAAATATTGTAAGGTTAAGGCTTCGTGTCATCTGAATTATCATGGTTGTCTTTTTTTCCACCATTTTCGCAGTAGATATATTATTACAAATATCAATAAAATATACGGAATTAGGTAAAATAATCCTATAATCATATTGAAAAAAGATGCCCAACCGTCGGTAAAATTATGCCAAATTCTCACGTAAAAAGGCTGTTCAGGGGCAGAAGAAACGTCGGTTTCTTGATAGAAATTAAGCGTAACAGTTGAGAAATCTACTTGGTCGTTAAGATATTTTTGTCGCCCTTCTTTGGATTCAATTTCTTCCCTGATAATTCTAATTTGCTCTTCCACAGCCATGATGTCTTGCACATTTTTAGCTTGCTTTAATAACTCTAAATATCGCTCAAAAACTTTTTGTTTAGCCTTGATTCTTAGGTCATTATCTACGTATTCTGCCGTTACATCTTCGGCAGCAATATTCTTAGAATCCGTATAAATCGACTCTTTTTCTACATTGCCGATGAAAGTATCAAACTTGGTGGCAGGGACTCTGACCGTCCAGTTATTTTCAAGATTCCCACTTTGGCGGTTTTGGTTAGCATTGGCAATATACCCACCAATGGCTTGAATTTGGGTTTTTAAAGCTATTTCCGCTTTCTTCAAATCGTTTACTTTGAAACGAAGAGTAGCCGTATGGATGATTTTTTTCTGAGCTTGAGGTGTTGAGGGTAGGGGAGGAGGAGGAGAATCGGAAGTTGTTTTGGCTTCTTCGGCTGAAGTACCTTCCATACCCATTGCCACTGCTTCAGATTTATCAAATACTACTTCGCTTTTCTTTTCAGAACAGGCAATTACCAACCAATAAGCTATTATGCCAAACAAAAGTTTTTTCATCGTTTTATTTTTATGAGTGGGCGAAAATGGTACTTATAAAATCTGAATACAAGTAGATATTTTGAGGGATGTTAAAATCCAATTTTCTCTCGCTGATATTGACTTTGTATAGTTCTATAAGCCTCTTTTATTACTTGTTGTTCAAACTTCTCTCGCCAGTA
>JALONS010000095.1 GCA_025454855.1 Arcicella sp. | reverse complement strand
ATTAGTAAAAATGCGTGCTTCTGATGCCATCCTTTTCGGAGCAGTTGGACACATCAAATACGATAACGACCCACACGCAAAAGTTCGTCCAGAGCAAGGCTTATTGAAAATGCGTAAAGAATTAGGCTTGTACGCAAACCTTCGTCCAATCAAATTATTTGATGAATTGTTAGAAGCATCTTCTATCAAACCAGAGATTTTGAAAGGAGCAGATATTCTTTTCTTCCGTGAATTAACAGGGGATGTTTATTTCGGAAAAAGAGAAAGAATCGAAGATGGAAATACTGCATACGATACCATGATTTATAGTAAATACGAAGTTGAGCGTATTGCCCGTAAAGCATTCGATGCCGCCATGACTCGTGGCAAAAAACTCATGTCAGTTGATAAAGCAAACGTATTAGAATCGAGCCGTTTATGGAGAGAAACTGTACAAGCTATTGCCCCAGAATATCCGGAAGTAGAAGTTACACACCAATTTGTGGATTCTGCAGCGATGATGTTAATCAAAGACCCAAAACAGTTTGACGTAGTAGTTACAGGAAACTTGTTTGGTGATATTTTAACGGATGAAGCCTCACAAATTGCAGGTTCAATGGGTATGTTAGCTTCGGCTTCAGTGGGTGATAGCACAGGTGTTTATGAGCCAATTCACGGTTCTGCCCACGATATTGCAGGAAAAGGGTTAGCCAACCCAATGGCTTCTGTTCTTTCGGCAGCCTTGTTATTAGATATTTCTTTTGGCTTGAAAGAAGAAGCAAATGCCGTAATTGCGGCCATTGATTCCGTATTAAAAGCAGGTTTCCGTACTGGAGACATCGCCACAAAAGATACGCCAAAAGATATGATTTTGGGTACTGATGCGATTGGTGCAGAGATTTTGAGTAGAATATAAGTTTGCTTAAGAGCTAACAATAGCCCACAGATTGTACCGATTTGACTGATTTATAGAGAATTACATAATTTATTTGGAAGCTTCCCGAAACAACTCCGTTGGGGGTCAAACTTTCGGGAAGCTAAGCCTAAAATTTGTTTAGCTTGTGGGCTATTTTGTCTTGCGATAAACAATAGATAGGTCTGATTAATACCAGTTTCCAGTAACTAATAACTATTCACCAATCTACTTCTTCCCCTCCAACCCACTCTCTTCCATCCACTCTTCAAACTCCCCAGGTGAAGAAATTGCCGAAGGAATTGCTAATCTTTTTGAGCGTTTTTCTGGAGTTTTTATCTCAAAATCTTTTTCAGATTTTACACCGTTTGTTTCAATGCTAAGTTTATATTTCCCAGCTCTGATATAAAATGCTTTGTCTTCGCCCTCTTCTACTTTGATGGTTTTGTCATCTTTTTTCTTAGTATCATTTAGGTATTTTTCGTAGTCTTTCACTGCCGAAGAATTGATGGTATAATCCCAATTTACGAAGTTGATTCCTGTTTCATTATCATCGTTTAATTCTTTCAAAACCAAGCCTTTTATCGGTTGAGATAGTTACTTTCGTTTTACCAGCATTTTTGGTAAAAAAGGAAATTGGAAACTCTCTTTTTTCGGGTTCATCGTATTTTCTTGAAGCGTCAACTCTACCCCAACGTGGGTTTAAATTAATAGTTTTCATCGTGAATAAATGCAAATCTTTATTCATTAACGAATCCGTTAATTGTTGTACTAAACTCACATCCGCAATGTAAATCGACCGCCCGTGTGTTCCCACAACTAATTCATTATCACGTGGATGTACCACCAAATCATGTACCGCCACCGCAGGCATTTCGCCCGACATACGCATAAATGTCTTTCCTTGATTCACAGAAATGTATAAACTGTGGTCTGTGCCAACGTACAATAAATTTGGATTTTTAGGGTCTTCTTTTACCACATTCACGGGTTCGGCTGGTAGGTCTTCGCCTAATTTTTGCCAAGTTGTTCCGTAATCCGTTGAACGATAAACATAACTGTTAAAATGGTCATCACGATAGCCGTTTAGTGACACATAAACCGTTCCTTCGGCATGATTAGAAGCATTTACTCTGCTCACCCATAAATTTTGTGGTAAACCATCCGAAATTTTCGTCCAAGTATAGCCACCATCTTTTGAAACATGGATTAAACCGTCGTCTGTTCCTACGTATAAAAGTCCGAATTTCAGCGAAGATTCATCAATGGTTGTAAGTGTTCCGAAAGGTACGTCACCTTCTTTTCCGCCTTTAGTTAAGTCGCCCGAAAGTGCCTTCCAAGTTTCGCCTTTATCCAAACTTCTGAAAAAGCGATTTCCACCAAAATAAACAATATCTTGATTATGACGTGATAATAAAATTGGACTTTGCCAGTTGAAACGGTTTTTTACGTCGCCAACTTCTTGTGGCATTTGTAAGTATTTCTGTGAGCCGTTTGCGGTATTTAATTTAAAATAATTTCCGAATTGAAAACCTGTGTAAACCGTCTGATTATCACGGGTATCTACGGCAATTTGCATTCCGTCGCCACCCATAATTGACTTAAATGGATACGCTCCTTCTGCGTACCATTCATAATTGGGCTTGTTGGTTGAAGGACCAAACCAAACGCCATTATCTTGCAAACCACCGTAAATATTATACGGTTTTGCCATATCTACTTGGATGGCATATAACTGCCCAACGGCTGGTGTATTGGCTTTAAACCACGTTTTACCGTCATCGTAAGTGATGTTGATACCGCCATCATTTCCCAAAATTTGGTGTTTCGAGTTGGTTGGATTTATCCAAACAATGTGGTGGTCGGCATGGACATTATCGGCATTCATCGACTTGAAAGTCTTTCCGCCATCCTCAGATTTAATCACTTGATAACCTGGGATAACAATTTTATCGGCATTGTCAGGAGCAACGAAAACCGTTCCAAAATAATAGCCATAAGTATTGAAAACCCAGTCGAGATAATCTTTGTGTGTACGTTTCCAAGATTTTCCTCCATCTTCCGAACGATACACTTCTGCCCCTGTAATGGGCGTATCGAATAAATCATCGTTGGCATTCTCAGTGAATTTCACAATGTCCATTACTTGGATTTTTCCAGCTTTTACATCTGCTTTCAAACTTTTAGCAGTGTATTTTTCTGGAAAACGTTTTTCATCTAAATACTCTGAAATTTGATTATCTGGCAACGCCAAAAACTGCTCTGCATTCATGCTACGCAATTTTTTAGCAGTTAAAAGGTTTTCGTCTTCTTTCTTTTTTCCATCATCAGGACGATTCTTCTGATTATCCAAAACGGCATACACAATATTTGGATTTTGTGGAGAAATACCAACACCTACCCGACCGTTCCCCTCGCCCTGCGGAAAGCCCGAACCTTCACCCGTGATTAATTGCCAAGTATCGCCACCATTAGTAGATTTATAAACGCCCGTTGTTTTGCCTGATTCTACAAAATTCCAAGCAGAACGCTTTTTATGCCACATTCCTGCGTATAAAGTATTCGGGTTACTTGGGTCGATTGTGAGGTCAATTCCACCCGTATTTTCGTCAATGAAAAGCGTTTGTTTCCAAGTTTTTCCACCATCAGTAGTTTTGAAAAGTCCACGTTCTTTGTTAGGTGAATATAATTTTCCTAAAGCTGCCACCCAAACCGTGTTGGGGTCAGTTGGGTGCAAAATCACCTTACCAATGTGATGCGTTTCGTCGAGTCCTTTGTGTTGCCAAGTTTTACCCCCATCTTCGCTTTTGTACATACCCACGCCCGAATAAGACGAACGAGAAGAATTGGCTTCTCCCGTGCCTACCCAAATGGTTTTGCCGTTGGTTTTCCAGTCCACCGCAATATCGCCAATAGTCATAACTGCCTCATTATCAAATAAAGGTGAAAAACTAAGACCATTGTTCTCAGTTTTCCAAAGTCCGCCCGAAGCGTAGGCTACATAAAATTGCGTAGGGTTTTTATCGTTCACGTCCACATCAACTACTCGCCCCGACATCACCGTTGGACCCACAGAACGAAACTTGACATTATTGACTAACGATTTAGCTTCCAGTGATTTACGAATTTCAAGGGCCTTGAAACGGTCAGTAGCGGCAGTCTGATTGAGTGATTGAGTAGTTAAATTATTGAGAACTTGGGCTTCTTTTTTCTTTTTTTGAGCTGTGGCTGAAAAAGTCAAAGCGAGTCCTACACAGAGTAAAATTTTATTTTTCATTTTGGTGATTTTAGGTTGATGATTTTTGTAAAGATAAAATATATTGCTTGAAATTTATAATGAAAATAGATTACCAGTAGAGGATTATATTTCAGAAAATTGTTTTGATTTCTCCTCAGATAAATATATTTTTGATTGAATAAGTTAGTATCATACTCGTGAATAGAAATAAGGTATTAGATACCGTATCGGAAATGCCTCAAGAATTTGAGGTGGAAAACTTGATTGAACGACTATTATTTATTCAATCAGTTGAAGAAGGATTAGAGCAATCAAAAGCTGGAAATATTTTATCAATAGACGAAGCCAAAAATCAATTGAGTAAATGGTTACAATAGAATTTACGCCTAAATCTATTGAGGATATAAATAACACTGCCGAATATACAGCCCTCCAATCACCACATTTTGCCCAAAAATTTGTCAAGTCAATATTTAAAGAAGTAGAAATATTAAAAACATTTCCTAATATTGGAAGTGTTGTTCCTGAGATAGTCGAACAAGAAATTAGAGAAATTTTTTACTAAAAATATCGAATAGTATATCACGTTATCGATGCTTCAACTATCCATATTATTACCGTTCAGCATGGCTCAAGAGATGTCAAAAGTTGGTTTTAACATTTTAATTTAAAACATGGATTTTGGGAAAATATCAAAATATGAGGTAAACAAAACGGACTTTACGCTGAAACCCGATAATCCTTTCAATATCAGGGTATTACAGCAAGAACAAGTAGCAAAACCTTTGATAAAAGTGGGATGTCCCGTATGGGCAAATAAAGATTGGAACGGTAAAATTTATCCTAACAGTGCTAAAACGCAAGACTTTTTGAAATTGTATTCCCAACAATTCAATACAATTGAACTAAACGTTACGCACTACCAAATTCCGAATGATGAAACCATTGAACGTTGGTACAGCGAATCAGACCCTGATTTTACCTTCTGTCCTAAGTTTCCACAAGTTATTTCTCACGATAAATTACTCCAAAATGTAGAGGGACTTACGGATGAATTTTGTAATCAAATCTTAAAATTAGATAGTAAGTTGGGAATGCCTTTCTTGCAAGTAGCTCCTTATTTTACCCCTCGTCAGGCTTGGATTTTGGAAAAATTCTTGAAAAAATTACCCAAACATTTAAAAATTGCCGTAGAATTTAGACATGAAGATTGGTTTAAAGACGATAAAGTTTGGCAAGAAACCTTAGCAATGCTCAACGGCTTCGGACACGCCACCGTAATTACTGACGTAGCAGGTAGAAGAGACGTAGTACACCAGAGTTTGTCGGTTTCAAAGGCAGTTATCCGCTGGGTAGGAAACGAACACCCTTCTGATTATCAACGTATTGACGAATGGGTACAACGAATAAAAACTTGGCTGGAAGCGGGCTTAGAAGAATTATGGTTATTCGTACACATTTGCGAAAATACCATTGCCCCCGAAATGGCTACCTACTGGATTCAGCAGTTGAATAAACATTGTAACCTTGACATCATTGAACCTAAATTCTTACCGAAAGTAGAGCAGATGAGCTTGTTTTGAGTAGCCTATTCCAAGAATTGAGTAATTTGAACTTCACTTTACTGAACAATTTTTAAATTACTCAATTCTTGGAATTAGAAAATGGACTATCGTTGTTTCATCAACTTTGCTTCGATAGTCTGTTGGGTATGCGGTACAGCTCTGAGGCGTTCTTTGGGAATGAGCTTGCCTGTATCAATACACACTCCGTAAGTACCATTTTTAATACGAATAAGAGCATTCTCTAATTGAGTAGAAAATTTCTGTAAGCGAGCTGCCAACTGGCTCATGCTTTCTTTTTCCGAGCTATCGGCTCCATCTTCCATCAACTTATTGCTTCCTCCTGTAACATCAGTACCGGGGTCATTACGTTTATGAAGTGCCTCACGAATGTAATTCAATTCCGCTCTTATATCATCCAATTTTTTAGTGATTAATTCCTCAAACTCTTTAAGGTCTTCACTCGAATATCTGGTTTTCTGTTCTACTGCTGTCTCCATTGTAACGAATAGGGTTTATGGGTTCATGAATAAGGATTTTGGCGGTATTTTTTATTTCATATCATTTGTATATAAATGCTTATGGGTAAAAAATTTCACAAAGATAAAATCAAAATTTAAGAAATATCAATATTTCAAGAATTAATTAAATTTTTTAAAATTTTATAATTTTTTAATTTCCCATTTTTTCCAATGATTATTTGGTAAAAGACTAAATCCTCCATAAAGTTAAAAAGTAAAATACAAAAAGAGTTCAAATTTGTGTTTCGTAGCTGAAAATCAAGTATTTCTACCTAAAACCTAAACACTTGATTTTTTCGTTTTATTAGTAGTAAGTTTGCATATTACGCTACACAGTGAACAGAAATGAGTTTTAGGAGGTAATGAATAAATCATCAAAAATTACATCAAAATATCTCCCAATCTGTTCAGTGTGTATTATTAATCATCAACAAAAATATAGTGTTCTATTTTACCCTAAACTTTTCTTCTTCGTTTAGGGTGAAGCGTTCACCATAAAATTCAAAATGACATACATAGAACCCGCTCCGATTAAGGACAAAGAGAATCCTTTAGAATCCATGATGCAACGCTTTGATAAAGCCGTTGAATTATTGGGAATTTCCGATGAAATGTATTACATCCTGAAAGTGCCTGCTCGCCAAGTTACGGTAGGACTTCCCATTTCGATGGATGATGGAACAATCAAAGTATTTGAAGGACACCGAGTATTACACTCGAATATCTTAGGACCGGGAAAAGGAGGAATCAGATTTGACCCCGATGTGAATCTGGATGAAGTACGGGCTTTAGCCGCTTGGATGACTTGGAAATGTGCAGTAGTGGATATTCCTTACGGTGGAGCAAAAGGTGGTATTGCTTGTAATCCAAGAGAAATGTCGGCGGGCGAAATGGAACGCCTCATGCGTGCCTACACCGTAGCGATGTTGGATGTTTTCGGTCCTGACCGTGATATTCCTGCCCCCGACATGGGAACTGGTCCCCGTGAAATGGCTTGGCTTATGGATGAATATTCAAAAGCTAAAGGTATGACTGTAAATGCCGTAGTGACGGGCAAGCCTTTGGTATTGGGTGGCTCTTTGGGACGTACTGAAGCCACAGGACGTGGAGTAATGGTATCAGCTATGGCAGGAATGGATAAACTCAAAATCAATCCTTATAAATCAACGGCTGCCGTACAAGGCTTTGGTAACGTGGGTTCGCACGCTGCGGCACTCTTACAAGAACGTGGCGTGGCAGTAAAGGCTATTTCTGATATTTCAGGGGCTTATTACAACGATAAAGGTATCGACGTTGAAGGAGCTATCAAATACCGTGACTTAAACAAAGGAACTTTAGAGAATTTCCCTGGGGCAGAGAGAATATCTAACGAAGAATTACTGACACTCGATGTAGATGTATTAGTTCCTGCGGCAAAAGAAGACGTTATCAACAATGAAAATGCACCGAATATTCAAGCTAAAATGATTGTGGAGGGAGCAAATGGACCTACTTCGGCTTCGGCAGATGACATCATTAACGATAAAGGTATTTTGGTAGTACCAGATATTTTGGCAAATGCTGGAGGTGTAACCGTTTCGTATTTTGAGTGGGTACAAAACCGTATGGGCTACAAATGGAATTTAGACCGAATCAACCGTCGTTCGGATAGAATTATGAAAGATGCTTTTGATAAAGTTTTCTTAACATCTCAACAGTTTAAAGTTCCTATGAGAATTGCTGCTTACATCGTGGCCATTAAGAAAGTTTCGGATACGTATAAATTCAGAGGAGGATATTAGTAGTTGGTTATTGGGGATTGGTTATTAGTTTATTTCAAATTAGTAAAAGACTCCAATCCCCAATAACTAATAACCAGTAACGGATAACTGAAAGCTGTTCACTGCCAAAGCTATTTCTTTCAATAAATCAATATTCTGTTCTATTCCGTTACCCACTACAATCACATCCGCTCCTGCTTCAAGAGCAGTTTTGGCTTTTCTGGCAGAGTTTATACCACCGCCCACAATAATTGGCGTTTCTACTGACTGCCTCACAGCAGCAATCATTTCGGGAGATACGGGATTCATCGCTCCTGAACCTGCATCGAGATAGGTAATTTTTAATCCTAACATTTCTCCTGCCATGGCTGTGCAAGCAGCAATACTGGGCTTATCATGGGGAATGGGGGTTGTATTTGAAATGTACGAAACAGTTGTTTGGCGACCACTATCAATAAGCATATAACCCGTAGGCAGGATTTCTAAGCCACTTTTTCGTAAAACGGGTGCTGATATAACGTGCTGTCCAATCAGAAATTCAGGATTTCTACCCGAAATCAAAGACAAAAGAAATATAGCATCTGCCTTACTATCAATGTGTAAACTATTACCAGGGAAAAGAATAACGGGAATATCAGTAGATGCTTTGATTTTCGTGATAACATCACCCAAAATATAATCTGTAATCAAGCTCCCACCCACAAAGATATAGTCTGCATTATAGTCGATGCAGAGCTGTAAAAGTGTGGAGAAGTTATCAAGATTAACCTTATCGGGGTCAATCAGAACGGCGAATGATTTTCGTCCTTCAGCTTTTCTTTGATAAAGGCTATTTAGTAGATTTTGGGTCATTGTTTTCTTTTAAAATCGCCAGTGCTTCCATGATTTTATCTTTGGCAATAGCCATCACAAACGCCATGATATAGCCTTTGATAGACGAAACCAACCAAGATTCTTGCTCTTTTTCTTTCTTAACCACCACGGGTAAATTGGGGTTATCAATAATTTGAACCGCTTTCTTTTTCTTGGAATCAGAAGTAAATAAACTGAAAATCAGGTAAGTACCCGCCAAGGCTGCACCCACAATAACGGCGGTTGTACCAATACGAGCGGCTTCTGACTTGAGGTCATTTACCTGACCATCAATCGTTTTTTTATATGCTTGTGCCTCTTTGTGTAATTGAATTTTACGTTCTGAGGCCTTCTTGGGGCTTACTGCTGGAAACATAATACTTGTGTTTTAAAGTTTGTAGAGTAAAACTATTCAAAAGTACAAAAAATTGCCCTTCGCATCGAAAAAATAAGAAAGATTTACAATTCTTCGGGTTTTTGAGGTTGTTCTAAACGAGGTTTTATCATCATAAAAACCACCCCCGAAAGAATACCCAAAAGCACTGTTATGATTAAAAATCCTAAGTAACTACTATTCAAAACTTCATTCAAAAATAACGCTAAGGTTATTAATAAAAAAATAAAGAACATCGACCCACTAATGGCTAAAATAGCGAATAGCACTACTTTTTTTACAGTATCTTCTATCTTTTCTTGTACTTCTACTTTGGCAATTTCTATATTGGTCTGTACGTATTTATAGAGATTATCAACCAATCCGTTGGGGTCTAATATTTTCATCTGATTATAATGTTCAGTTATTCTAAATGGTATCAGATTGCGACGCATAGTCGGAACGCCTCGGGCAACGATTGATAAACATTCCTCTGTGTGTCAAAGTTTTTGGTATGGACGTTTCATGTAGTTTTACGTGATACGAGTCCGAAAGTCACAAACCAAATTAATACACAAAACTAACTAAAAAAAGGTATCCCAAAGCAAATAACCGTTCAGACTAATAATGATAACCGCAATAATCCAAGCAGAGGTTTTGAGCAAAGGGGTATTAACAAACTCTCCCATTTTCAATTTATCGCTGGTAAACATTACTAAAGGAACAACTGCAAAACTTAATTGAAGCGAAAGTATTACTTGACTCAACACTAATAAATCTCCCGTACCTTTTTCACCGTAAAGAATTGTTACCACCAAAGCAGGAATCACCGCCACCAAACGAGTGATAAGTCTCCTGAGCCACGGTTTAAGCTGAATATTTAAAAAACCCTCCATCACTATTTGTCCTGCCAGTGTACCCGTCAGCGTAGAATTCTGCCCCGAAGCCAACAGAGCTACCGCAAAGAAAATACCCGCTAATTTTACACCTAACACGGGGTCTAAGAGGTGATACGCATCGTGTATATCCGCCACGTGCTGATTGCCAGTATTATGAAAAGTGGCGGCGGCTAAAATCAAGATGGCGGCATTGATAAAAAAGGCGAGTGATAACGATAAAGTGGAATCAATAGTGGCAAAAAAAATAGCGGAGCGTTTACCTTCGGGTGTTTTCTCAAAATTACGTGTTTGTACAATGCTGGAATGTAAATACAAGTTATGTGGCATAACGGTAGCTCCTAAAATACCGATGGCTACGTACAACATCGCTGGATTAGTCACGATTTCTGGCTTGGGCAAAATATTACTAAAAATCTGATAAACAGAAGGTTGCGAAACAATAATTTCGTAAGTAAAGCAACAAAAAATCATAAAAATCAGTGCCGCTACAATACTTTCTAATACCCTGAAACCTTTTCCTTGAAAATAAAGCAAGACTAAAACATCTAAAACAGTAATGATTACGCC
This sequence comes from Arcicella sp., assembly GCA_025454855.1. GTDB lineage: Bacteria > Bacteroidota > Bacteroidia > Cytophagales > Spirosomataceae > Arcicella. The sequence goes on along the minus strand of JALONS010000095.1, from coordinate 4,756 downwards.
CACTGTCAGTGGAAGTCCAAACAACAAATTAAGGGCAATGGCAGAGCCGATAACCTCGGCTAAATCACAAGCAGCAATGGCGATTTCGCACAAGACCCAAAGCATAAAAGCGACTGGTTTTGAGTACGCATTGCGGCAGGCTTGGGCTAAGTCTTGCTCCATCACAATACCTAACTTTAATGAAAGGTGTTGTAAAAGCATCGCAAATAAGTTAGAAATCAAAATCACCGAAATGAGGGTATAACCAAATTTTGCCCCGCCCGCAATATCCGTTGCCCAGTTACCAGGGTCCATGTATCCTACCGCCACCATAAGCCCCGGACCCGTGAAAGCCCACAGTTTTCGCCAAAATGAATTCCCTTTCGGAACATTTATCGAAGCGTAAACCTCTGGAAGTGAATGATTAAGGTTTGTATCTTTATCTTGCATGATGTCTGGATATAATTTTAATATTTCGTAGTGTACAAATTTATTTTCTTTTAATGGTATTTCAAAACTTATTTTTAGATTAGTCTAAAATTTATTTTTTTATCTTAAAAATAATATCTTTGTTTTTAGGCTGTTAGTTATTGGTTATTGGGCATTGGTTAGTAATTATAGATAAAAATATTTGTTCAATAATTGATTAATCCATAACTAATAACCAATAAATAATGGCTACAACCTAATTATCCAAAACAATGACTTCATTTACCGAAGAGAATTATCTAAAAATAATTTATAAACTTTCAACCGAAACTGAAAGCGAAATCAGTACGAATGCCGTAGCTGAATTAACCCAAACTAAAGCGGCATCTGTAACCGATATGCTTAGAAAACTATCTGATAAACAGTTAGTTAGTTATCAAAAGTATCAAGGTGTTCGTTTGACTTCTCAGGGGCAAGCGGTAGCGTTAAAAGTAATTAGAAAGCACCGTTTGTGGGAGGTTTTTCTGGTAGAAAAATTAGGATTTAATTGGGATGAAGTACACGATATTGCCGAACAATTAGAGCATATTGATTCCGAAGAATTGGTACAGCGTTTGGACGAGTTTTTGGGCTTTCCGCAATTTGACCCTCACGGAGACCCTATTCCTGATAGACACGGCAAAATGCCTGAATTTGGTTATAAAAATCTATCGGATATTGACCCTAATCAAGCTGTAATTATGATGGGAGTTGCCCAACACTCGGTCAGTTTTTTACAGCATTTAGCAAAAGTTGGACTAAATTTAGGAGTGGATATTTGTGTAAAAGAAATCAATGATTTTGATAAATCTATGACTATAAAAATTGGAGGAGAAATAGATTACTTTATCAGTAATGATGTAGCTAAAAATATCTTAGTAAAAGTGTACTGATACCCTAAAAAGGCACAAAAAAAAACCTAACAAAGCCGCCACTCTGTTAGGTTAAAAAAATTTGCGTTACGAGAACGCATTACAAAAATATGTAAATGGATAGTTATTTCAAGGGTTTTTAGTAGAAAAGTTATCTAAACAAAGGATAAATTACATGAGTAAAGAATTGCAAGGATGAATTAAGCGAAAAAAAAGGATGAATTTTTATTCTTAATTTTAATGTGTAGAAATAATTACCCACTTCGTTTAAGTATTCTTTTTAATAGCTTAATAAGATTTGACATTTATACACTATTTAGTGTGAATCCTATAGATTCATTATCCTTTAAGCTAACACCACTTATTTTTTTTGTTTTTATTTCTGTTAATAAATAAAGTAATTTATTACTGGCTATTAATGTATTCATTCCTTCGGGGCGAATATTAGATACACAGTTTCGACTTTCATCAGTCATACCTACTCGGGGATGCAGCGTAACGTAAGCCCCCATACTATTGGGAGAAGTTAGCCCTGGTCTTTCCCCAATCAAAACCATTACAATTTCAGCATTTAGCAAAAAACCTATCTCATCTGCTATGGCAACTCTCCCTTGTTCCACCAAACAAATAGGGGCAATTTGCCACTCCATTTTTTGTAGTTTCTCGGTTAAGGATTGAATCAACTCAAAGGCGTTTTCTTGAATAGCTTTGGCGGAAAGTCCGTCGGTTATTACAAAACAAATATCATTTTGAGTAGCGGTCAAATCTTGTAATTGTTGTCTGGAAGATTGATGCAGAGTTCTGCCCAAATCTGGACGTTGAAGATATTGAGAACGATGCTCTACTTCACTGCGTAAGCAAACAATGGGTAAATCTAAATTAGTTTGAAATTGATTTTTTAATGTTGCTACGTCTAAAATTGAATGTACTGCATCACGAGCCTGAGCGTGGTCGGCTTGAAACTTCAAAAGTTCTTGGGTGGGTATGCTATGCCCTGCACGCCCTCGAGCGATACGAGCGGGCGTAAATTGTTGAAGATATTGCCAAAAATCTTTTTGCATAATTTTGTATCCAAATATAATCTTTAAAATTCAATTAGAGGTTTTGTGTATTATTTATTCGTTTTTAGAAAATCATTTAGCCGTATATTTGTGTACCTTAAACATAGAGAAATGAACGAAATTTTCAATAATTTACCAGAAAAACGCCAAACCCAATTATTAGCTTTCAACCGTTTGCTTACTATCATGGACGAACTCCGTGAGCAATGTCCTTGGGACAAAAAACAGACCATTGAAAGTCTTCGACACCTCACTATTGAAGAAACCTACGAACTATCAGATGCCATCATGGAAGGTGATATGCAGGAAATCAAGAAAGAAATTGGGGATATTATGCTCCACTTGGTATTTTATTCAAAAATTGCCTCCGAAACCAATACTTTTGATGTTGCAGATGTATTGCATAGCATTTCAGAAAAATTAATTAGCCGCCACCCACACATCTACGGCGATGTAAAAGTTGAAAATGAAGAACAGGTAAAACAAAATTGGGAAGCCCTCAAACTAAAAGAAGGTAATAAATCAGTATTAGGAGGCGTACCAAAATCATTACCCGCTTTGGTGAAAGCCATGCGGATTCAGGAAAAAGCTCGTGGAGCGGGTTTTGATTGGGAAGAAAAAACGCAAGTTTGGGAAAAAGTAGAAGAAGAAATGGCAGAATTCAAAAATGAATTCAATGTAGTTGCTCATGAAGCCATTAATACCGAAAAAGCCGAAGGTGAATTTGGTGACTTATTGTTCTCATTGGTTAATTATGCCCGTTTTATCAATATCAATGTAGAAACTGCTTTAGAGAGAACGAATCGAAAATTTATCAAAAGATTTAATCATCTTGAAACGAAAGCCAAAGAATCGGGCAAAACCTTGCAGGAAATGACATTAGCTGAAATGGATGTGTATTGGGAAGAAGCGAAGAAATTATAATAAATAGGGGTTGGGATTTAGGCATTAGGACTTTTCATCAAACGGCTGAATTTTACTGATGTGAAAAAGCAAATGATTACCTGCACATTTCTGTAAACCCCATTAATTGAGCAAAATTTTAATATTTATCCTATGTTTGTCCTTACCGCAACGAACTCTATTGCCAATCACTTCATAGCTGAAATGCGTGATATTCATATTCAAAATGATTCCATGCGTTTTCGGAAGAATATGGAACGACTGGGCGAAATTTTAGCCTACGAAATATCCAAAACACTCAGCTATCAACCTGCCGCTGTACAAACGCCTTTGGCGGTTGCCCAAACAGCATTAATAAGCCAACAACCTGTTTTGGTGGCTATTTTACGGGCAAGTTTACCTTTTCATCAGGGGTTTTTGAATGTTTTTGATAAAGCCGAAAATGCCTTTATTGGAGCATATCGAGGAAAACACCGTGCCGACGAAACCTTTGACGTACAAATGGACTACTTAGCCAGTCCTGATTTGAGCAACAAAACTATTATTCTGATTGACCCGATGTTGGCAACTGGAAAGTCGCTGGTGAAATCGTATGAAGCCTTATTAACTTACGGAAAACCCGCACGGACGATTATTGCGGCTGCCATTACTGCACCCGAAGGGGTTGCCTTTATTCAACAGGAAATCCCCGAAGCAGAATTATTTTTGGGTACGATTGATGAAAAATTAAATCATAAATTTTACATCGTTCCTGGTTTGGGCGATGCAGGTGATTTATCCTACGGTGGAAAATTGTAAAAGCAAAAAGCGATTGGCAAAAAAGCAAATGAGTAAATAATTGGGTAAGTTTCTAAAATTAACCTAACCAAATTTGATACCTACTCGCTTCTCTATCAATCGCTTTTTATGTAATATAACAGCCTGAAAATCAGCACAATGATTACGCCAATAAACTTGAAAACTTCTCTTTGTTAAAGAAAATAGCCAAAGCAGATAGCACTATCCAAACAATGGCATCCGTTGGGCTACCGTCGATGAAGGCATGAAAAGCAAAAATGTTAATCACAATTGGTACAATTACACACAAACCCAATGCACGTGTACGAGGAATAAATAAAAGCACTGCTCCTACTACCTCCAAAACTTTCACAAACTTCATATAACCCGAATTCATCATCAATCCCATGTATTTAGCAGAATTACTATCTGGATTTTCTGGGGCTGGAATCGGGAAAAATTGTAAAAAATAGTTTAAGCCGAATACTAAAAAAGCTAAGGCTAACAAATAAGTAGGGATTTGTTTGGCAATGTTCATGGAAAAGTTGTTTAATGGTTAAAAAATGTTTTTCGTAAAAGTAAAATAAATATTCATAATTAGAAGATGTTTAAAAATTATATTTGGTAAAATTCAGTTTCTATTTAGGATTATTTGGCAATTGGTGAGCAATATCCAAGCTTCGGCAGAATTTGCGG
>JALONS010000094.1 GCA_025454855.1 Arcicella sp. | reverse complement strand
CCCGCTGCCAAAATTACATCCGCCACTGGATAATACACCGAATATGCCCAGATAGATTTGATATTGGCGTCACGGTGTACCTCGTTGATTTTCAAAAACTTATCGTATTCCAATTTCTCAGCATTGAAAATCTGTACGATATTCATCCCCGTAATGTGTTCTTGCACAAAAGAATTGAGATTAGCTACCGCAGTGCGTACTTCGTTGAAAGACTTTTTAATATATTCCTTGAAAATATACGTGGATGTAACCATAAAAGGTACGGTACAAAGGCAAATGAGGGTAAGTCGCCAATCGGTATAAAACATTACGGCGGTTATCAAAATCAACTGCAAAATATCACCCGCAATGGCGGCAAGTCCTTCTGAGAAGACATCATTGAGAGTTTCAATATCCGAGACGGTACGAGTTACCAAACGACCGATGGGCGTATCATCAAAAAATTTAAGGCGTAAACGAAGTATTTTTGCGTATAACTTCACCCGAATATCCCGAATAACCGTTTGCCCAAGCCAACCAGCCATGAAAGCACTGATAAATTGTAGAAAACCTTGTAAAAGCAACACCCCAATCATCGCTAACAGCATCAGGGCAAGTTTGGGATAATTACCCGATGAAATGTAATTGTCAATCGTGTAACGAATCAACAGAGGATTCAGCGGCACTACACAAGCCGAAACCATAATGAGCGTCACCAACGACCAAAACCGTAAGCGATAAGGTTTTAAGAAACTGTAAATTCTACTGAGTATTTGGAGGTCAAAAATTTGACCACTTTTTTCTTCTTTTTTCAAGGGAAATCTAAGGATTTATTTTGTATCCTCAAAAATAACACCCTTTTTTGAGAAATGGTTTTCATTGGTTTGCCACTTCCCAAAAAGTGATGAATTTTACCTCAAAACTCTTCGTCGCCTTCTTGCAATGGGTAAGGTTAAATGATTAGAAAGCACTACAAAGTCTTTTCCAACTTCCACAATAAACTTCCGATTGACCAAATGTTTACGGCTTATTCTAACAAAAGCATCAGAAGCGATGGTGTTTTCAACTACCAAAAGCGTTTTGGCAAGTAGTTTTTGTTTACCCGAAGCAAGGTGAACATACGTATAATTGATGTCACCTTCAAAGTAGAGGATTTCATTGGTAAAAAGTGTATTAGATTTCCCCAAGACACACGGATTTCCTAAGTAATTAGCAGTATTAAACATGGCAATTAGAGCTTTTTTTAGAGATAATATTCAAATACTAAATTACCTCTTGCCCTTACACATAATCAATGGGAAAAATACGGTATTTACTACCGTATTTTTACGGTATTTTGTTGGGGAAAATACGGTATCTTGCAGAAAATCAACCATATAATAAGATTTTGTTGTAGAATTGAGAATTAACATTTAGGTTTAGGGTAGTTAAATGAATTACTAATTTTTAAACCCTAATAAAATGAACAAAGATTTAGATTTACTATCAATTCAAAAGTCAATCAGTGAAGCCCTTGCACATTTTGGTGGACTATCAACATTCCTAAGTGCTGACAGTGTACAAAACAATAATTTGAATAAGAGCCTCACTAACCTCCAAATAGCCTCTGATATCATTGGAGAATTAGATACGATTCGTAAAAGCGATACTACTTTCGACAACCCAATTGACTATGAAACACAATTATTACCGTGGCATGAGCAATTAAAAACAGTTTTGCCACAATTAGCAGGAAGTGTTATTCCAGGTGCGTATATCATAGATATTGACTCGTTACTGAGAATTTTATATCAGAAAAAAGATATTTCACGAGAAAGACAAATGATTCCAATTGATGGAGTTAAACTTTACTTTATGATAAAATCAATTACATCCCCTCAGTTAAGTTTTGGAATAGTTGGATTTAAAGGAGATTACAAGGATAAAATTAATGATTTAAAAACATTTGCTGAAGACCAATTTGAACCATGCAAACCATGTTAGTTTGATAGACAAGATTATGATTTATACATTAATATACATTTTAATTTTACTCATCGGGTGTTTGATAGGCATATTCAAATATAGAGATTTGAACAGAAGCTCTAAAATATTTGCTGTACTATTGTTTACTACTTTCTTTACAGAAATAATAGCACAGGTAATTTTGAGGCTTTTATTACATCGTCCTAACAACTTCTTTATGTATCATATTTTTACACCTATCCAATTTTCTTTGATAGCATGTGCTTTTTTTGAAGAACTTAAAGTGAAATTTATAATATACTTAATTCCATTAATGCTGGTATTAGCAATTATACTTAGTTCAACTATTCAACCTTTTGATGTATTTAATTCCTATTTTACAAATATATCTTTTTTCTTTATTACTATTTTCACAGTAATTTATTTTCAAAAACTGTTGAATTTCGTTACAGAAGATACATTTACAGATTTTCCTTTGTTTTGGATTAGCTGTGGATTAATGCTTTTTACAATCTCAAATACCTTTGTTTTTGGTACTTTCAATACTTTTTTTTCTTCTAATAATATTTTTTCTTCAATTTTTAGGTATGTCAGAATTTTTACCAATTATATCCTTTACATTCTGTTTATTGTAGCATTTTTGAACAAACAATCATTTATCCAACCCAATGATACAAGGAAATGAAGAAATAATATTTACATTTATCAGTTTGACAATTCTGTTACTGTTTTTATGTATTTTTATTTTTGGCTTTGCCACACTTTTCCAAAAACGTCAGCAAAAGCATCGTGAAGAAAAAGCCGCCCTAAAAACAGCCTACGACCAAGAAATACTAAAATCCCAAATAGAAGTTCAGAATCAGACGCTTCAACATATTGGGCAAGAATTGCATGATAATATTGGGCAGTTGCTGTCGGTGGCGAAGATAAATTTGAATTTTTTGGAAGAATCTGATAGTGAAGAACTCGAATACATCAAACAAACCAATGAGATTATTACCCAGTCAATCAGTGATTTACGGGCTTTGACTAAAAGCCTTGATGGTGATTTTGTAAAAGATTTTGGGTTGGAAGAAAGCATCTCGTACGAGCTACAACGTATTCGTAAAACTCGCCGTTTCCAAACCGAAATTTCTGTATTGGGAGAGAAGAGAAAACTCGGTTATGAACATGAAATCGTCCTTTTCAGGATTGTACAAGAAGTATTAAATAATGCTATCAAACACTCTAAAGCTAATAATTTGACGGTTGTCTTACATTATTTTCCAGACTCATTTACTCTGAAAATTGTAGATAATGGAAAAGGTTTCGACCTCGAAAGTTTGAAACAAAAAACTATCTCACAAGCGGGTGCAGGACTACGCAATATCAACCGACGTATGGAATTGATAGGAGGGAAGTGTAATATTTCTTCCGAAATCGGGAAAGGAACGGAAGTATCTTTATCAATGATTGAATGATAGAGTGAGAGAATGATTGAATAGGATTTCCTGAAACCGTTTTTTTATTTACTCATTCATTGAAAACAAACATGAAACACAAAATAGTAATTGCTGACGATCATGCTCTGGTGGCTCAGGCCTTGGCGGGCTTGATTCAACGTATGGATGATTATGAAGTGATGTACGAAGTAGAAAATGGCTTGGAACTAACTGAGAAATTTAAAGAAAAACACATTCCTGATATTGTGCTGTTGGACATCAATATGCCCGAAATGGATGGTTATGAGACAGCTCTGTGGCTGAAAAACAATTATCCTGAAGTACGTGTATTGGCTCTTTCGATGTACGATAAAGAGGAGGCAATTGTAGGAATGTTGCGAAACGGAGCAAAAGGATATTTGCTGAAAGGTTGCCGTTCGTCCGAACTGAAAACAGCCTTGGATAGTATTATGGAAAAAGGTTTTTACTACACGGAATACATTACGGATAAATTACTAAAAAGCCTCAATCCCGAACAAATCAGAAATCCTATTTTAGAATTAGGCTTAAATGACCGTGAAATAGAGTTTATTCGTTTGGCATGTACCGAATTAACCTATGCCGAAATTGCTGATAAAATGTGTTGTAGCCCCCGCACTATTGATGGATACAGAGAACAAGTTTTCCAAAAATTAAAGGTGAAATCCAGAATTGGAATCGCTATTGAAGCCATCAAGTTAGGTATTGTAGTGGTATGATAAAGAATTTCGATACAATAAAGTATGAAGGTATTGATAGTAAAGCCAATTATTCAGAAATATAAACAACTCAATTTCATTTATCAATACCAAAGATAAAGTTATAAAAACACCATCCATTAGCCAGCCTGATACTTTTGAAAAAGAAAGACTATCTCAACTTTATTTTTTGCAATCTCCAAAAAGTATAACATTTCAGCACGAAAATTTCTTTTAATCATGGAATTGTGAAATTTCTTCCATAATTTTGCACCCGAAAAAGGAACGGTTATATGGCTATAAGATAAAAGTGTTAGTTTTTTCCTACTAATCCCTAATTCTCAATCCCTAATCCCTCCCTTTTCGCTGAATAAAAATCACAAAAAACTTATAGATAATGGCATCAGTCAGACCAGATGAAGTATCTGCCATTTTGAGAGAACAACTCTCAGGAGCAAAATCAGAAGCAGAACTTCAAGAAGTAGGTACCGTATTACAAATCGGTGATGGTGTAGCCCGTATTTACGGACTAACGAAAGTACAAGCGGGTGAGTTGCTCGTTTTTGAAAACGGCTTGAAAGCCTTAGCACTTAACCTCGAAGAAGATAACGTCGGAGCGGTAATGTTGGGTGACTCCGATATCAAAGAAGGTGACACCGTTAGACGTACTAACGAAATCGCATCCATCAAAGTAGGTGACGGTATCTGTGGTCGTGTCGTGAACACACTTGGCGAGCCAGTTGATGGTAATGGACCAATCACGGGTGATTTATACGAAATGCCTTTAGAGCGTAAAGCTCCGGGGGTAATTTTCCGTCAGCCTGTAACCGAACCTCTACAAACAGGTATCAAAGCGATTGATGCTATGATTCCAGTAGGGCGTGGACAACGTGAATTAGTAATTGGTGACCGTCAGACAGGTAAAACTACAGTTTGTATCGACACCATCATTAACCAAAAAGAATACTACGATGCAGGAAACCCTGTATATTGTATTTACGTAGCTTGTGGACAGAAGTCTTCAACTATTAAGCAAATCGAAAATACACTTCGTAAAGCGGGTGCAATGGATTATACCGTAATCGTGGCAGCGGGTTCTTCTGAACCAGCAGCGATGCAGTTCTATGCTCCATTTACGGGTGCGGCTATCGGTGAATTCTTCCGTGATACAGGTCGTGCAGCTTTGATTATCTACGATGATTTATCAAAACAAGCTGTTTCTTACCGTGAAGTTTCTTTATTACTTCGTCGTCCTCCCGGACGTGAAGCCTATCCCGGAGACGTATTCTATCTTCACAGTCGCTTGTTGGAGCGTGCCGCTAAAATTACATCATCTGATGAAATTGCTAAGAGTATGAACGACCTTCCTGAGTCAATCAAGCACTTAGTGAAAGGTGGTGGTTCATTAACAGCACTTCCAATCATTGAAACACAAGCGGGTGACGTTTCGGCTTACATTCCAACGAACGTAATCTCTATTACCGACGGACAAATCTTCTTGGAAACTAACCTTTTCAACGCAGGTATTCGTCCAGCTATCAACGTGGGTATCTCGGTATCACGTGTGGGTGGTAACGCTCAGATTAAATCAATGAAAAAAGTAGCAGGTACACTAAAACTTGACCAAGCTCAATTCCGTGAATTAGAGGCTTTTGCTAAGTTTGGTTCAGACCTTGATGCTTCTACTAAATTGACTATCGAACGTGGTAAGCGTAACCTTGAAATGTTGAAACAACCAAATGGTCAGCCACAACGTGTAGAGGAACAAGTAGCGATGATTTTCCTTTCTACAAAAGGATTATTGGATAATGTAGCTGTTTCAAAAGTTCGTGAATTCGAGAAAGATTTCGTAAACGTGATGAACGCCACACAAAAATCAACGATGGAAGCCTTGAAAGCGGGTAAATTCGATGATTCTTTGACTGACGTACTTACTAAAGTTGCGAAAGAGGTGTCTCCTAAATACGCATAATTGAGGTTTAAAGTTTAAAGTTTAAAGTCGATGAGTTCGGATTTTTGAGGTAAAAGTGGAAAGTAAAAAGTGAAAAGTAAAGGTGGAAAGTGAAAAGTAGAAGAGTCTTTTAAGCTCTAAACTTTGACCTCTAAGCATTTGACTTTTAAACTTTGAACTCTAAACTCTGAACTCTAAACTCTGAACTCTAAACTCCAGAAATATGCCTTCATTAAAAGAAGTCCGTAACCGAATTGTTTCGGTAAATTCCACTCAGCAAATCACCAAAGCCATGAAAATGGTTTCGGCGGCTAAACTTCGTAGAGCTACTGATGCTATCACTCAAATGCGTCCATACTCACAAAAGTTGTCTGAAATGATTGCCACTGTTTCGGCAAATGCTGAAGGAGCCAAAGATAATCCATACACGAAGGTTCGTGAGGTAAAAAACGTTTTGATTATTGCTGTTACTTCTGACCGTGGTCTTTGTGGAGCATTTAATACTAATGTTGGTAAAACGGTGGTAAATCTTATCAACGAGAAATATGCTGTCCAACAAAGTGCAGGCAATGTAGAAATTATGACGGTTGGCAAGAAAGGAGGAGAATACCTTTCTCGTCGTGGCTATAACGTGAATACTAAATTTGCCGATATTTTTACTCGTTTAAGTTTTGCAGCAGTACGTGAGGCGGCAGAATCAGCCATGACTGGTTTTGTCGATGGAAAATATGATGCCGTAGAAGTAGTTTACAATGAGTTTAAAAATGTTGCTACTCAAATTTTGAGAGCTGAACAATTATTGCCAATTGTTGAGAAAAAAGAGGAGAAAGTAAAGGCTTCAACGGTTGATTATATTTTTGAACCTTCGGAAGAAGAAATTATCAATGAATTGATTCCGAAAGCATTAAAGTTGCAGGTTTATAAAGCAGTGTTAGAGTCTAACGCCTCTGAACACGGGGCAAGAATGACCGCAATGGATAAAGCAACTGATAACGCAGGTGAATTATTGAAAGCTCTGAAATTAGAGTACAACCGCTCTCGTCAGGCAGCTATCACGAAAGAAATTCTTGAAATTGTAGGTGGTGCCGAGGCATTAGCAGCAGCTTAATCAAAATTGACAATAGATTTATCTTATTAAAAAAGGCTTTACAGACATTGTAAAGCCTTTTTTGATGGCTGAAGCATTTTTTAAAAATAGTAATACGTTGATAAACAATACTTTACATCTTTTGGAATGATGACTAAACCCTAAACCCTATTTGTAATCAGTTTTCAAGAAACGCTTTTGGTAAGCCGTGGGGGTAATCCCCATTTGCTCTTTAAATTGGCGGTTAAAATTGGATAAATTGTTAAAACCAGATTCAAAACCAATATCACAAATACCCATGCGGTCTTCTACCAATAGTTTACAAGCATGAGCAACTCTTACTTGAGTAAGAAAATCAGAGAAATTTTTATTGGTTCTACTCTTGAAATACCTTGAAAATGACCCTTCCGACATAGCAATAGAATCGGCTACTTCACTCAGTCGAATATCATTTTTAAAATTTTTCATCACATACTCAAATACTTTATTCACTCTTTCGGCATCTTTGATATTGGTGCCAAAATTATTACCCGAAGTCAAGAAAGTATAATCTTCTGAACGAGCTAATGTATCCAATATCTCCAACAAAGAGAATAGTTTTCGGGTAGGATTTTCGGAGAACATCGCCAATAATTTCTTTGTAATAAACTCGTTGGTCTCTCCAATAATATCCAATACCTTTGATGAATTATTAAATAAGGCTTTGATGTGACTCATTTCTGGCAATGAAAAAAAATCTTTCCCCAAAAAATCTTCATTAAAATGAATTACGATAGATTTTGCCCTCAATACTGAATTAGCCTGATAATATTCATCGTGACTTCGGTACAAATGAGGAACATTGGGCCCGATAAAACATAAATCACCTTCGTTATATTCTTTGATATGTTCACCCACAAAGCGTTTTCCCGTACTTTCAGTCACCAAAACAATTTCATATTCGGGATGAAAATGCCAAGGCGTTTCAAAATATGGTACATCAAAATCAACCAATACAAAGGAAGAATCCGATGGCAAAGGCAGTTTTTGTAAGAGTGGCTTCATGATTGATAATATTTTATAAATGATACTGAAATTACAAAATAATCAACAAAATAAAAATAATTAATCAAAATAGTATTAATTATTGAAATAAAGTAAGTAGTAAGATAAGTTAAAAAATCAGAAATTTGTAACCACAATCTTAAACAACGAAACTATGGCAAATCTTGTTCTTTCCACAGAAGAAATAAAAGCATACCACAGAGATGGATATGTGATAAAGAGAAACTTCTTTAGCGGTGATGAAATCTCAAAACTTTATACAATAGCCATTCAAGACGATTCAATCAGTAAAAACTCTTTGGATTTGAACGACCAATCTGGGAAAAAAACCAAATTAGCGTTATGGTTTACACCTGGTAATGACACCTTCGGATATCTAACCCGCAGTGCCAGAATTATTAATGGAGCTGCTCAATTATTAGATTCTGATGCTCCAGTTTGTCACTTTCACTCGAAACTAATGCAAAAAGAACCACGAGTTGGTGGGGCTTGGGAATGGCATCAAGATTATGGATATTGGTATAAAAATCAATTCATGTACCCCGACCAACTAATTTCTGTGATGGTGGCCCTTACCGAGGCAAATCAACAAAATGGCTGTTTACAGGTTATTAAAGGGTCGCACAAATTGGGTAGAGTCAATCACGGATTTGCGGGTGAACAGGTAGGTGCTGATATGGTTTTTGTGGAAAATGCCCTCAAAACAATGGATTTAATTTACGTAGAACTTCAACCTGGTGATGCTCTTTTTTTCCACAGTAATTTGTTGCACCGCTCTGAAGCCAATTTATCTGACAAACCACGCTGGTCGTTAATTTCGTGTTATAATTCGCAATCGAACCCAGCCTATAACGAAAAATCTACCTCTTATTACACGCCAGTAGATATTGTACCCGATGAAGCCATTTTACACTGGGAAGGTGCGGGTGTTTCAACCAACGATTTCTTAAAAAAAGAAGAAGACCCCGCCCTCAAAGATACAGGTTGGGAAAAAGAAGTAGAAGTAGCCATTTAAGTTTTATTTTACATTTTGTGAAGGTGAACGAATTCAGAATCGTTCACCTTTTCTATTTTCAGCAACTTATAAACAAATTAGTTTTGAATTATTCGTAAAAAATACTATCATTGAGCATTATTTTACTAATCACTAACACATTTTCTTCTTATGAAAACCTTCACTATTGTTGTTAATGTATTATTTCTTATTGGCTTAGTACCTTCTGTGATGGGTGCAATGATGTCACCAATGATGTTTGATGCTCCTGGTTCTGAAAACTCCAAAAAAACGTGGACACTTTTTAGCTGTATGATTGCCTTACCGATTCTAATCATCATTGCCCAAATTATCTCTTGGATTGCCTACTACAAACAAAACTATGGGTTGGCACTAAAAATTAGCCTCCTCCCTACCGCTGACCTTCTGATTATCAGCTTTTTATTCATCATCATCGGTAGTTTTACTGATTAGACTGATTACGTAGTTTTATTTTATCAATATCCCTTAAATCTCCTGTTATTTCATTCATGAAATCCCCTAAAATTGGTGGTTATCGTCCACCAGCAAAAAGTAACAGTAATGCTCCAAAATATCTGGCGGGAAAAATCAATAAATTACCAGCTAAGGTAGATTTACGAAAATTCATGACTCCCGTGGAAGAGCAAGTAGGCAGTAGCTGCGTTGCCAACGCTTTAGCAGGTGCTTATGAGTACCTCGCCAAGCGTGAACTACAAGACGAAACCGACGTTAGTAGGCTTTTTGTCTATTATAATGCAAGGTATCTTGATGATATGCACCATGAAGATAGTGGCTCGTACATGGTAACGGCAATTGAAGGCTTGAAAGAATATGGTGCTTGCTCTGAGTCGAATTGGCCCAACGAAGAAGACCTTTTATTGGAAGAACCCAACGCAGACGCTTACGCCGAAGCAGAAGGTTTTAAAATCATTGACTCACAATTTATCAAAACCGACCTCGATATCTGGAAAAATGCCCTTGCTGAGGGTTATCCAATTGCTTTTGCCTTGAATACCTTCAATTCTTTTGACGATGCTTGTAAAAATAAAGGGCGAGTACCCATGCCCAGAAAATCGGATAACGTTCGGGCAGAACACGGCTGGCACGCCATGCTGGCAGTGGGCTATTCAGACCCCGACCGAGTATTCATCGTTAGAAATTCTTGGGGTGATACTTGGGGCGATAAAGGCTATTGCTACATTCCGTACGATTACGTTATTCATGAAGACTATAATGGTCATGATTCTTGGATTATCAAAGCCATTGATGAATCCAATTATGGTGAGGAAGTTTGGGAAGATGATGAATCATCTTCATTTACCGATGAAAATACCACAATTATCGAAGACTTCTATTTACTGACTGAAGACCCTGACACTTTCATTGAAGATTTGGAAGCGTTGATGACCGAATATACTGAAGCGGAAGAGGATTTTTATTTTGATTACCAAATTTCGGAAGAGGATGAAAACGGAAACTTTGAAGTATCAATGAATGACTTTTATCTTGATACGGATTATCCAGAAGACTTTTTGGAAGCATTAGATGAACTCTGCTCTGAATATGCTATCGACGAAGAATATGAATATCAAGTAGTTGAAGGTGAAGAGGAAGACGACGAAGAAGAGGAAGACGACGAAGAAGAGGAAGAAGAGGAAGAAGAGGAAGGCGACGACGAAGAAGAGGAAGACGACGAAGACGACGAAGAAGAGGAAGACGATGAAGAAGAGGAAGACGACGAAGAAGAGGAAGACGACGAAGAAGAGCCACGTAAAAAGCGAAAGTGAAATACTAAAATATCCTATTGGTGGTAGCCGTAAAATCAGGATTTTTTGTTGAAAGAAACTATTAGTATTTTTATGGCGTTTTCAAACTAAACGCACGAAGTAAAGTTTCCTCGTGTAAACTCAAACAATACATATTTTATGAAAAAATTATTTTACGCAATCATTGCGACGGTACTTGTAAATTTAGGCTTGAATGCTCAGGGCATTAAAACCCCAGCTCCGAGTCCAACTCAAACTATCAAGCAAGATTTTGCTTTATCATCCATTGAAATCGTATATTCACGCCCAAACATGAAGGGAAGAACCGTATTTGGTGATTTAGCTCCATACGGTAAACTTTGGAGAACAGGGGCAAATGGTGCCACAAAAATAACTTTTGGAGAAGACGTAAAAGTGGGAGGAGTTGCTGTAAAAGCGGGTTCTTATGCTCTTTACACCATTCCGAATAAAGATGAGTGGGAAGTAATTCTAAACAAAGGAATCAATAATTGGGGAGTGGACGGATATCAAGCCAGCGATGATGTTGCTAAGTTTAAAGTAAAACCAATGACTATGCCAATGGCAATGGAAACTTTCACGATGCAAGTGGCTAATGTAATGCCAGCCAGTGCAGAAATACACATTATGTGGGAAAAAACGGCAGTGTCTATCCCTGTTTCGGCTGATATTGATGCTAAAATCTC
This sequence comes from Arcicella sp., assembly GCA_025454855.1. Lineage (GTDB taxonomy): Bacteria > Bacteroidota > Bacteroidia > Cytophagales > Spirosomataceae > Arcicella. The sequence continues at coordinate 15,716 of JALONS010000094.1, read as the reverse complement.
AAAATCAATTGAAACCGCTATGACCGTAGATAATCGCCCGTATTTTCAAGCGGCAAGCTATTATTTTGAAACAGGAAAAGACCTCTCAAAGGCTCTTTCTTGGGCGGATAAAGCCATTGAGTTAAATCCTAAAGCATTCTGGATTATGCACTTAAAAGCAAAAATCCAAGCAAAATTAGGAGACAAAGCGGGAGCTACGGCAACTGCTTTAAAGTCTATCGACTCTGCTAAAGAGGCAAAGAATGATGATTATGTAGCTTTGAATGAAAAATTGATTGCTACTTTAAAATAAGGATTAAAATTGTGGCATGGCTTAATTTGAGACTGAAAAGCAGTAAGTTAATTAAGCTATGCCACCAAGAATCAATACTACTCTCACACCTTTTAGTATAATACATTTTGATAGTTTTACCATTTAATAGATAATTTTAAAAGAAACACTTGTCGTTAAAATTAACCCCTTCAGATATTTCTCCATACCCTCTCTCGGCTTTTGCAAAATATTGGCTAAATGCTTTTACCTCCGTTTTATAAAATCTAAGTGTATAAATCCAAAACACCATAGAGGCATTTTGTGTCTTTTTTGATACTTTTACGTTAATTATTGTGAATTGGGTAATGAGCCTCATCAATGCTTATCTGCTCGAGATACATTAGAAATATCCGCTAATAGCCTATTGCTTATAGCTTAATACAACAAAAATGTCCATTCAACCAAAAATAAATATCAATCTCGAAGAGATAAACACCAAGAAACACCGTCTTGAAAATATCAAGATGGAGCTAAAAAATGAATTTATTGGTATCGACTACATCATCGAAGAATTAGTAGATTACATTCAGATTTGGTATCTGATGCCTGAAATCCTGACACGTCCGATTATTGTCAATTTGTGGGGTATGACAGGCGTTGGAAAAACTGATTTGATTAGAAAATTGGTTTCAAAATTAGAATATCAAGACCGTTTTGTGGAGGTTGAACTTTCAAATGGTGAAAGTACGTGGAATAGTAATGTTTCTTCCATTTTGGAGTCGAACGGCATCAACGATGCCAAACCTGCCATCGTTTTATTCGATGAAATTCAACGTTTTTATACCATTGATTCGGAAGGGAAACCGCTTTTAAATACTCGTTTCCAAGATTTTTGGGAGTTATTGTCAGACGGAAAGTTAGCCAAAAGAGACGCTAAAGAATCCATCGATGATTACCTCCAACGCTACTTGTACGCCGCTATGCAGCGACAAAAACGTAAACAAAAATTGAAAGAAGCTCCGCCAATGCCAACCGACCCCATGAATCCGAATGGTGGTGGTTATGAAGAAGATGATGCTACGGTGGGTGTTTGGGAGGCACAAAGTCTGAAAAAGATTTTTGATTTAAAAGAAAGCGTTGCAGAAATTGCGGAGATGCGTGAAGAAGACGTACTGATGATGATGCAACAAACCCGTGAAAAAAAGAAAGTTTATGAACCCATTAATCATTCTAAAACACTGATTATTATTTCGGGAAATTTGGATGAAGCCTATTCAATGGCTAACGAAACGGGCGAAACTGACATTGAGGCTGATATTTTCAGAGCTTACACCGAAAAAATCACGATTGTTGATATAAAAAATGCTCTTTCCAGAAAATTCAAACCTGAGCAAGTGGCTCGTTTTGGCAATATTCACCTGATTTACAAGTCGTTACGAAAAGGTGACTTCGAGAAATTAATTCAGGCGTCCAGTTTTTTCCAGTATCACTGATATTGTAGAAGCAAATCTTTCAAAGTTATTATTCGAGGCATTCATGGGAAACCTCATGCACATTGCGATGGACTACGATTTTGAGAGGAAGAAAATTGTGGCCACGTTAGCTGGTAAAAAGACCGTTGAACTGGATTATACGGGTAAAATTGACCAAATCAGGCAAGATAATTCTCCTGACATGGTAGCCAATATTGCCGTTCATGAATCTGGTCACGCCATTGTTTACGGTATTTTGTTAGGACTTGCCCCCCTTCAATTAAAAGCAAGGGTTGCGTCGAGATACGCTCAGGGTTTTGCATTTCCACACTTGATTCACTTATCGAAAGAAAATATTTTGAATAAAATCAAAGTATTTTTGGCGGGTGGTATTGCTGAAGAAATAATTTTTGGCGAAGAGAAAGCTACTATTTCTCGTTCTTTCGACCGTGAAGAGGCTACCTCCATGATTATGGAGTACATTCGGAAATATGGATTTGACAAAAACTTTCAAGCGTATTACGCCCATTCTGGACCATACAGCATGGATATAAGCGTAACCGATTGGGCCGTTGAACGGATGATTAGAGATTTATCGCTTGAAACAAGAGAAATTTTGGAGAAAAATCAAGATTTTTTAATTTATCTATCTAAAGAATTATCCCAAAAAGGTAGTCTCAAGCCATTAGAAGTGGTAGCAATCGCACAACAATTCGGACATATTTTTGAGGTGAAAGAAGAAAATTATTTACATTTAGCAGATTATGAAAATATTTTGCAACGATACAACCACTAATTTGAATATTTGCCATAAATAAAACCCCAAGCATAAATCTTGGGGCTTTGCATTGATTTAACAGTTAGGTGAATTGTTTAATTTGTGTGTTAGTGTGTAATTTTTAGTGGTTAGGATTTAATTTTTAGTGGTTAGGATTTAATTTTTAGTGGTTAGGATTTAATTTTTAGTGATTAGGATTTAATTTTTAGTGGTTAAAGAAATAGGAAATTAATTATAATTAGTAGTGGTATTTAAGCCCCCGAGTCGGATAGCCGCCACTATCCTTCTCGGGTTTGTAATTTGGATTATTCTAATTACAAACTTGTAACGAAGGGAAGTAGTTAAAGTCACTTTTCTGAACTTATGTTAATAAATCGACAAATGTTAATATTTGTTAAGTCTCTGGAATTCTATTGTTTATGTTTTTTTTATACCATTTATCAAAATATTATTTGGTTTGAATAAGAAAACTGCTATAATATTTTTTTTATAAATATTTCAGTTTTTTACAATTGCCATTTACTCATTTATTATCTCTTACTACTACACTACACCATTTTAAAATAATTATACCAATATTAAAAATGTAATACGTGTTTTACGGTCGTCGTCGTTCAAAACGATGACTGCTGTTTATCCCAAATACATAATCTATTTTAAAATCATTATGAGTTGAAAAGAGAGCTACTTGCGTGAATTTTGTATTGACAAAACAGATAAAATACTCAAAATAGTCCTTAGATGGTTCGCCTATACGATTCAAACATCTAAAAACCGACGGATTTAATCTCAAAGATATGTCTCTGATAGATTTGAAAAGGATTGATGATTGTACGGGTATCTTTTCTTAGAAAAGGACTGTAAATGATTGGTAGTCAGATTATTATTTTGAAGTATTTTAGCAGGTACTTCCAATGTATTAAACAAAAAAGTATTCAATTATTTGAATGTTATAGTCGTATTATCCAAGAAATATTTTCGATAAAAATAAGGCAACTTTTACCAAATATTAGTTTTTACTAATCAAAAATAATGAATGAAATAATGAGCGGAATTAGTTTGGTGTGTATCAAAAACTGCACAAAGTAGCACTGGAAATTTATGGTAAAATTGAGCTAAAAGTGCTTTTCCATTTCTATGGTCGTATCAATTATATACTGTGAAAGACTCTTAAATGAAATTCCCATTTGATTCAACTCATCCACTATCATAGTCAATTCTAATGTAGTTCTACCTAATTAGTCAATATCCCACACTTCCAATTCATCTACCACTCTGAAGACTTCTTGCGTCTTTTCTAACTCAGGTCTTGATTTAGAAATACCCAAAATCTTTTGAGAAAAAATTAAAACTTTCGTTTGAAAAGTGAAATTTTTTCCCAAACGATATGAAAGCCTCATTGTCCAAAAATCTTCACAAACTCGTGGCTGTTGTTTGCGAATTGCTACTAATCAAATAGTCTGTATAAAAATCTAACCAATTATCCATAAACAAAAATAATCAGTATTAAATAATTACCTAAACAGAGGATTACGTAGATTTTTAAATTTTTTTTACAAAATCAGAGTACTAAATATAATATACGTTCTCATTAACATTGAAATCAAAAAAGAGATGAAAAATCTTCAAGAATATACACAAATAGAAGAACTATTATCAGACGAGACTTTTCGGAGTTGGGTTAGAGAAAAAGAGCATAGTGAAATATGGGAGGCGTGGAGTTTAGATAATATTTCGAGGCAAAACCTTGTCGAAGAAGCACGAAATATCCTATTAGCTATGAAAGTGCCATCGAACTCAATCACTAATAATGAGATAGGACAAGAATTAGAACAAACATGGAACAAAATAGAGTCAATAGAATTACTAAAAGCGAATCAACGGGTTATCTGGAAGAACACTTGGTTTAAGGCTTCGGCGGCAGTATTTCTGATATGTTTAGGTATTTTGTTTTATTATCGATATTCAATATTTGAGCCACCAACATCAATTGGCTATTCAGAATTGATACATCGAGATGGAGATGGTATGATAGAACAGACCAATAATACAGATAAGTCACAGTTAATCATGTTGTCAGATGGTAGTTCTGTTCTTTTATTGCCAAAAAGTAAACTAAGTTATCCTAAAGTGTTTTCTGCTGATGGGCGAAAGGTTTACTTATCGGGCGAAGGTTTTTTTGAAATTAGTAAAGACCCTTCAAACCCATTTTATGTCTATTCAAATGAATTGGTTACGAAAGTTTATGGTACGAGTTTTAGAATTAAAGCATATTCTAATCAGTCCAATGTTTCGGTATTGGTTCATACAGGCAAGGTAAAAGTAAGTTCAAGTAATTACTTGAAAACAAAAGTGAAAGAAGAAATGGTATTGTTGCCAAACGAAGGGGTAGTCTATGTTCGGAATAAAATGGTATTTGAGAAGATAACATATGTTCCTAAGGACAAGCTACAGTCGATAGAATATACCCCTCAAAATATAGAAGAGTTTAACTTTGAATTTTATGATGTACAGGTAGGAGAAATATTCGATACGATAGAGAAAGGTTATCAAATTAAGATAGATTACCCTAAAGATAAATTGAAAGATTGTTACTTAACTACTTCACTGAGTGATGAACCATTACCAGAGAAACTGAAAATATTATGTGAAAGTTTAGGGGCAAATACGAAATATGAAATGGTAGGTAATACAGTGAAAATTATTTCGTCAGGTTGTGAATAAGCAAATTTAAGAGCGTCGAAATACTGTAAGATATTACGATGCTGATTTTCTAAGCCTCTTACTGTAGTTTGAGAAACTTCTTTGAGATAATCTCAACAAAAAACTTATTGATGATAGATATTTTCTTAATTAAGAATGTCAATTATGTAATATTTATAGCATTAGTAAATTATGTACCATGCCTAATCTAACTAATTTTTTCCACTTATTAGTTAGCAACGGAATTGAATACCAAGAAAGGTAAAATAGAATCTCCAAATACACGAAATTAATTAAAATGAGAAGTAATTCAGTTGAAATATCAACACCAGGAAGAATATGTTTATTTGGAGAACATCAGGATTATTTAGGGTTACCGATTGTAGCGGCGGGGATCTCTCGTAGAATTAAAATCAACGGAAGTAAGGTGCAAGGAGGTAGTGTTAAAGTTAATATGCCAGATATAGGACAAGAAGAAATATTTGATTTACAATCCCCCTTAAATTATACAAAAGAACGTGATTATTTTAAAAGTGCTATTAATATACTAACTCAGAGAGGATATAAATTTTATGGTGGAATAGAGGCAGAAGTAAGAGGTGAAATTCCCATTAATTCAGGCACCTCAAGCTCATCGGCATTGATTGTAACTTGGATACACTTCCTAATTAAAATAGCTGATGAAAAACCTTTAATTGAAATTTCTCAAGAAGAAATAGGAAGACTTGCTTATGAAGCAGAAGTACTTGAATTTGGTGAGCCTGGTGGAATGATGGATCAATTTTCTACGGCAATGGGCAATATAATATATTTAGAAAGTACTCCTACTGTAAAAGTGAAATCGTATGAAATAGGTTTAGGGACTTTCGTGTTAGGAGATTCCCAAGAGCCCAAAGACACTCTAAATATCTTAAAAAGAGTAAAGTCAGGAATGTTAGAAATAATACAAAAGCTTCAAAAATATAATTCAAGCTTTAGTATTCATAATATATCAAATGCTGAAGTAACAGAATATACACATTTATTGACATCTGATGAAAGGCTGTTATTTAAGAGTAATGTTTCTGATAGAGATATTCTCAGAGAAGCCAAAATAATGTTCGACGAAGGCTCTATTGATAACACCCATTTCGGGGATTTATTGAATAGACATCATTTGAATTTGCGAGATGCCAAAAAAGTTTCTACAAAGAAAATAGATAGAATGATAGAGGGAGCTTTAAAAGCTGGAGCATTAGGTGCCAAAATTAATGGTTCTGGTGGTGGTGGTTGTATGTTTGCTTATGCCCCAACAAATACTGAAAAGGTTGCTGATGCAATTCTAAAACAAGGAGGAATCCCATATAGAATTAATGTTGATTTTGGCACTAAAGTTTTAATTTAAAATAATAAATGAAGAAAAGAATATTAATTCTTGCTGGTGGAGTAGCATCAAGAATGAAGAAAGTCGTTGAAGGGTTAGATATTGAAAATGAATTAATAAAACAAGCAGATACACTTACTAAAGGAATGATTGGGGTAGGGTCACACGGTAAATCACTAATTGATTATCAATTGTATAATGCTTATAAGGCATCTTTTAATGATATATTAATCTTATTACATCCCAACGATTTCTTCACACAAGAATATTATGAAGAAAAAATGCTGAAAAATGAAATTTGGGGTTTAAATATCAAGTTTGCCAGACAAAATATTCCTTCAGAAAGAGAAAAACCTTCAGGAACTGCCGATGCTGTTCTGCAAGCCCTTAAACAACATTCTGAATGGCAAACTGGCAAGCTACTCATTCTCAATAGTGATAATTTGTATTCAACCAAGGCACTAAACTTTTTATGGAACTCCGATGCAGATAATGCCCTGATTAGTTATGATAGAGATGCTTTAAAATTTCCAATCGAAAGAATTCAGGCTTTCGCAGTGATTAAATCTGATAATGAAGGATACCTCATTAAAATAATTGAAAAACCCGACGAAACTGTAATTAATGAAATTCTCGCTACTACAGGCAGGATTGGTGTCAGTATGAATGCTTTTAAAATTTCAGCAGAGCAAATGTTGCCCTACTTAGAAAGTACGGATTATCACCCTGTTCGAAATGAAAAAGAATTACCAGTTTCGGTTGGTTTATGTATTGCTGACAATCCCAAATCATTTTATTGTATTCCCTTGAGTGAAAATGTACCCGATTTAACGAGTAAAAATGATTTAAAAATAGTTCAGGAGTATCTCATAAATAATTTTTCATTTGAAAATGACCTTGATTAAGACAGTTTCTGGAATTCGAGGAGCAATTGGTGGGAAAGTTGGTCAATCTCTTACACCAAACGATGTAGTTTTTTTATTTAAAGCAAACTTTTCCTCAATACTTCATCTACAAGCATAAAATAGAAGTATCTCCCGATATATCATTTGAAAAAAATATTCAGATAATAAAGTTGAAGTATTCAGATGTCAGAATTATACCAATTGATGGGATTAAAATAGAATTTAATGACACAAGTTAGGTACAATTAAGAACATCCAATACCGAACCCATAATTAGAATTTACTCATAGGCTAATAGCCTATGAGTTAGCACATAAAATCGTTTCAGAAATCTGTAAAGAAATATCATGAGAATTTTAGTTACTGGAGGGGCTGGATTTATAGGTTCTCATACAATTGTTGAATTATATAAAGCAGGCTATGACCCAGTTATTGTTGATAATTTTTCAAATTCTGAAAAATTTATTTTAGAGCGTCTCAAAGACATTACAGGTAAAAAAACACCATGTTATAATGTTGATTTTGCCAATAGTGTAGAAGTTGAAAAAATTATATCAGAAGAAAAGATTCAAGGTGTCATTCATTTTGCAGCTTTGAAAGCAGTCGGGGATTCTACGAAACAGCCTTTAAATTATTATCATAACAATGTCATAGGTACAATAAAATTGCTTGAAGTACTGCTTAAAAATAATATATCAAACTTTGTTTTTTCGTCGTCTTGTACCGTTTATGGTGAACCCGACGAAATACCTGTTAAAGAAACAACAAAGAGAAAGCCCGCTACCTCACCATATGGAAACACTAAAATGATGTGTGAAGATATCCTAAGAGATACTGTAGCAGCACAACTCCCAATTAAAGCAATTTCATTGAGGTATTTCAACCCAATTGGTGCTCATGAATCTGGTCTGATAGGAGAATTACCTCGGGGTCTTCCAAGTAATTTAGTTCCTTTCATTACTCAAACGTCTATAGGAATACGTAAGGAGCTTACAGTTTTTGGAGATGATTACAATACGCCCGATGGCTCATGTATTCGAGACTTTATACATGTTGTTGATTTGGCTAAAGCTCATGTTTCAGCATTAAATTTTCTTAAAGAAAAAACTGACAAATCTCTTTATGATGTTTTCAACATCGGTACTGGAAGAGGGTATAGTGTATTGGAACTTATAAGAACTTTTGAAGAAACCTGTAAAAAAGTATGTAAATATTCAATTGGGAAAAGACGAGAAGGAGATATTGAATGTATCTATGGAAATGTTGAGAAAGCCAATGACATATTGAATTGGAAGGCAGAAAAAACAATTAAAGAGGCACTCTTAGATTCGTGGAGGTGGCAGTGTAATCTTTAATTTTAACGAACGTATAAAAACAATACTATGAATATCAATTTACTTGGTCGTCGTTCATTTTTAAGAAGCTCAACCTTATTTGGGTCGGCATTAGGCTTGTCATCAACTGTCAAAGGCAATGAGTTTTTAGAAAATACAAGTTTTCAACCAAAGCCAAAAGGTCAATCAGTTATTGGGCTTCGTACCGCTCCAATCGCACAATTGCGAGTAGGTTTTATAGGAGTAGGAAATCGTGGTTCAGGACATATTCATCAGGTTTTTGCTTGTGGCGGAAAAGCCAAAATTGTAGCAGTATGTGATGTTCAAAACACAAAAGTTGAAAACACAAAAAACTGGCTTGAAAGTAAGGGGGTTTCGGATGTAACCTATTATTCTGGTAAACTTACGGCATGGAGAGAGATGATTAAACGAGACGATTTAGATATTGTTATCATTTCTACTCCATGGGAAGACCATGTGCCGATGTCGGTTGAAGCCATGCTTGCAGGAAAGCACGTTGCGGTTGAAGTACCTGCTGCATATACCATTGAAGATTGCTGGAAGTTAGTTAATACTGCTGAGCAGATGCAAAAAAACTGCATCATGCTCGAAAATGTGTGCTATGGCGATGAAGAATTATGGTTGCTCAATATGGCTCATCAAGGTGTTTTTGGAAATCTCACTTATGCAGAATGCGGATATATACATGATTTGAGAGAAATGCTTTTAAGTAAAGACTATTACTATAATATGTGGAGAATCCGTCATAATGAAAAACGAGACGGCAATCTGTATCCAACGCATGGACTTGGTCCTGTGGCTCAATATATGAATATTGACAGAGGAGATAGATTTGCTTTTTTAGTATCTATGAGTAGCAAAGAAGCAAGTCTGAGCGAAGATTCTTCAACTTTGACAGATAGTTCAAATGAATTTCATGCTCATCATAATTACAAACATGGGGATATGAATAATACCCTCATTAAGACCAATAATGGGCGTACTATTTTATTGCAACATGATATTGTTACGGCTCGACCTTATAGCCGAATAAATATGCTTGCTGGAACAAAGGCATTTCATAATGGTTATCCGAGCCGATTTAGTAAAAAAGGAGCTGGTCACGGATATTTGAATGACGAAGAATATAAAATTCTTCGTGAGGAATATAAACACCCTATTTGGAACAAAATGGAAGCTGAAATTGAAAAAAATGGTGGACATGGAGGAATGGACTTCCTAATGATTTATCGTATGATTGACTGTTTCAATCAGGGTATATCACTCGACATGGATGTCTATGATGCCGCATCGTGGTCAGTGGTTTCTCCACTAACCGAACTGTCTATAAAAAAGGGGTCAGCACCTGTGAATTTTCCTGATTTTACACGTGGAAGGTGGAAAGAAAATAGAAAACTTGGAATGTTAGAAATTAAATAAAATCACTCATGATTGGTAGTAACCTTTAATCAAAGTTGCCTATGATAAAAAAACAATTAAGTTGGAAATGTTACAACATTTCCAAACCTAATATTCTCTTCAAATGAAGAATGAAATTTAAAATACTGGAAAACTTTTAAAATTAACAGAATGAAGGATTTTTATATCAGAAAACGATTACTACATCAAATCGTGAAGACAGCCGTATTACAAATTGTTGTTAGCTTGTTTTTTACCAGCTTAACGATGGCTACTTCAGTTAAAGGGCAAGAGTTGCTCGACACAAGAGTGAGCATCAATCTAACAAATGTTAAATTGAGTAATGTATTGGTGGAATTAGAAAAGACAACTCACGTCAAGTTTTCTTATAATTCGAGAACGCTAAAGTTAGGAAAAAAGGTTTCCTTAAATGTTGAAAATGAAGCCTTAGCAAGCGTTTTAACGAAACTCTTAACCCCCATTAATATTTCTTTTATTCAAGTAAGTAATAGAATAGTACTTCATCAAGAAAACGATAAAAAAGTTGGTTTGTCACAAAGTGAACAAACTACATCGTCTCCTTTTATTAATGCTGTATCTGAAACACTAATCAAAGGAGTTGTTTTAGATGAAAATAAAGAAAAATTAGTCGGTGTGAGTGTAGCCGTGAAAGGCACAACAAGAGGAAGTATTACTGATGTCAATGGAGAGTTTACAATAAAAGTTCCTGACACGAAATCTATTTTAGTGTTCAGTTTTTTAGGGTATCAAAATCAAGAAATATCAGTTGGAAATCAAACGAATTTTATCATCAACTTAATACCAGACTTAAAAGCACTTGATGAAGTAGTGGTGGTTGGCTATGGTACATCAACGCAACGAAACTTAACAACTGCTGTTGTTCGTGTAAAGGCTGAAGATATTAATGTTAGTTCTTCTCCAAACTTACAACAAGCATTGCAGGGAAAAGTCGCTGGCGTTGAAGTAATTCAATCAACAGGTCAGCCAGGGGCAAGTGCAACGGTAAAAATCAGAAGTAATCCATCAAACGCAAGTGCAGGAGTATTATATGTTGTAGATGGTGTTCCATTTAATGACTTATCAACAAATGCTAACGGAACAGCTGCTGCTTTAAGTGCAGCTGGACCTTATGGCACGGGCGGAGTTAGTCAATCTCCCTTAAACGCAATTAATCCGAATGATATAGAAAGTATAGACTTTTTGAAAGATGCCAGTGCAACTGCTATTTATGGTGCAAGAGCTGGTGCAGGAGTTGTACTGATAACAACTAAAAGAGGAGCTACAGGAGCACCACGTATAAATTACTCAATAGACTACACAAATCAACAAGTAGCAGATATGTTTTCAGTGTTAGGAGCTAAAGACTATATGATTACAAAAAATCAGCTAACCGAAGAGAAATGGTATATGGATAATAAAGTTGCTCCATATTATGGTAATGTAGAAAAAAGCGCTGTTACTAAACCTATTTTGTATCCATACACACAGGCTCAGATTGACCAAACAGTGAACGGGAAAACAGCGATGGAAGCCATAACACGCCCAGGATACTCTGTACAAAACAATATATCAATATCTGGAGGTACCGAAAAAACACGCTATTTTATTTCAGGTAACGTGTTTAATCAAAAAGGGGTAATAATAGGTACTGATTTTAACAGATATACAGGTAGATTAAACCTTAACCAAGAAATTTCGAGAAAACTTCATGCTGGAGTTAATGTAATGATAGCTAATTTTTCTAATAATGCTACTGTTACAGGTGGACAAAATGAGTATGGGGGAATTGTTACGGCTGCAGTATATTATCCGGGTAATATGGCATTAAGAGATGCAGACGGAGGGTATCCTGTAAATCCTTTTTATGCAAATATTCCTAATCCTTTATCATATGAAACAAATACAGATATAACTTCAAATTTAAGGGTTTTCACAAGTGGTAATTTGAAATGGGATATATTGCCTGCTCTGACAGCTCAAATGAACGTTAGCCATGATGTCCTCAATACAAAAAGGAATGTATATTTTCCAACAACTTTTTTAAAAGGTTCAGCCAGTAAAGGTGAGGCTACCATAGCTAATCAACAAACTCAAAATCAACTTCTTGAATTTGTTCTGAGCTATAAAAAAGACTTTAGGAAAAATAGTTTTAGTGCAGTTGGAGGGTATTCTTATAATTTTGGCTCAATTAACAGTGTGTCAGTTAGTAATAAACAGTTTTTCTCTGATGCTCAGAAATATTATAATATTGGTGGTGGAGCAGGTGTACCCTCTGTTTCATCTGGGCAGTCAGAAAAAACATGGGCATCATATTTTGGTCGTGTAACTTATACGTATGATAATACATACATATTGCAAGCATCACTAAGAGCTGATGGAGCTTCTAACTTTGCTGATAACAAAAAGTGGGGCTATTTCCCTTCGGTTTCCGCAAGTTGGGTACTTTCGAATCAAGAATTTATAAAAGCTATTGACTTCATAAATTATGCTAAAGTTAGAATTGGTTATGGACAGTCTGGCAATAGTAATTTTCCTGGTTCTGCTTTTCAAAGTTATGGAACGGGCCTGTCTGCATATTTAGGAACAGGTTCAATAAATCCTGGTATCAATATTACACAAGCTGCTAACCCCAATTTAACTTGGGAAACTGCAAGTGAGTTAAATTTTGGTTTAGATTTTGGCGTTTTGAAGAATCGCCTCACTGGTAGCGTTGATGTTTATAACAAATCAATCAATGGACTTATCATATTCCAACCCTATTCGTCTGATTTTATCATTCCTGGTGTATATACAAACTCTGGTATCACAAAATCAGAAGGTTGGGAGTTGATGTTAAATAGTAAAAACTTAGTGGCAAGTAGTACTAATCAACTTGGTTGGTCAACAACACTTACTCTATCGCATTATCTAAATTATTGGCAACAAAGAGATGATTTAGCATTGAAAAACCTTCCTCCGTATATACCTGTAAGTGGCAAAGATGCCTTATTTAATCCTTATGTTGGTTATTTGTCAGATGGTTTGTTCAAAGGGCAATTTGGTACAGCACCTGGTTGGATGCCAGGTTTATTACCGGGGGTAGCCATTTTAAGAGATATAGATGGTTTTGATGCAAATGGTAAATTGACGGGACAACCTGATGGTAAAATTACAGCAGCAGACCAAAGAATTCAAGGTAATAGAGACCCTCAGTTATCCATAGGGTTTAACAATACTTTCACATACAAAAACTTTAGCTTATCAATTAATCTTGCTGGTATAAAACAACTAAAGCCTTCAGGTTTAGTTAGTTATATTGGTATGCTTGGTGGGGATGGTATACTTAATTTTGGCTGGAACAGAGCAACCGCAATTAATGACCGTTGGAGTGTATTGAATCCAGCAGGAACTTTACCTACATCATTAGGAGATACCAAGTATGGGTCATTAGGCTCTGACTATTGGTTACAAGATGCCTCATTTATACGTTGTAGAAATTTAGCTCTATCATACAACATTCCTTCAAGTTGGATAAAGACACAGAAAGCTATTTCAGGTGTAAGACTTACAGTTCAAGCACAAAACCTATTTACCATTACTAAATTTACTGGTATGGATCCTGAGCTTGATGCAACAAATTATTTCCCATTTACAAGAAGTTATGGAATTGGTTTAAATGTTACATTTTAAATTTTATAATAATGAAAAGAAAATTCCTCAAAAAAATAGGACTTTATAGCATAACTGTTCTAATGGTATTATCATCCTGTGAAAAAAAATTAGATAATGTTATTTATGGAGATTTGTCTTCAACAGTAGGAACAGCTGATTTTGCTAAAGGCACGCTGATGGCTGCTTACACTGGTATGGTAGGGGGGACAGGCTGGCAAGAGGGCTGGGGTTCAGCTTTTCCAGGTTGGAAGGTTCAGGCATTAGAAACCACTGATGAAGGGGTGTGCAGTTGGGGTGGTAACTGGTTTAGATTGAACAGGTTAGATTATGACCCTGATTTTGATTGGACACAACGCCCTTATACGGTATTGATGCCATTCATATCAAGAATTACAGTAGGAATGGGTCAAATTAATAAATCTCCAATATCAGATGCGTTAAAAACACAATACATAGCAGAGATGAAAGGTTTGAGAGCTCATTATTCACAAATTCTTTATTCACTATATGGACCTTTAACAATTAAAACAGACCCTGCAGTAGCAGCAGACCCCAATGCTGTAGATGTTCCAAGACCAACAGCAGCCGAGATGGTAAAGCAAATTGAAGCAGATTATAAAGATGCAATTGCTGTTTTGCCAACAAGTTTTAAAGGGAATGATTATGGACGATTAACAAAAGGAGCGGCTCTAACTGGTTTAATGAAACTGTATATGCAGGAAAAAAGATGGGCTGATGCTGTAGCAACTGGAGAACAAATTAAGCAATTAGGCTATTCTCTTGCTTCAAATTATGAAGATAACTTCAGTATGAAAAATAAAAGTGGAGGTGTTTCTGAAGTTATTTTTGCCGTTGTTTGTACCGCAACTCCCTATAATGACATTGCTAATTATACAAATATTTGGATGGCTCACGTAATTCCAGGTAGTTATAAAGACCCTTCGGGTATTCCATTGATGGGTTGGGGAGGATACAAAATGCCATGGAAAACTTACGATAAGTTTGATCAAACTGATAAACGCTTAAAGGTATTAGTGAGCAAATACCCGACAGGTAAAGATGCCAATGGCAATGTTACTTATGTTGATCTTAGAGCTACTGGTGCTATAGGGGCATTACCAATCAAATATTTACCAGATGGTTGGACAAAAGACACTCAATACGGTGAAACAGATGTACCAGTTTATAGATATGCCGATGTGCTTTTAATGTTAGCTGAAGCAAGAAACGAAGTAAATGGTGGACCTAATGCAACAGCTTATGATGAAATCAATACTGTAAGAAAAAGAGCTGGTTTGGCTGCATTGCCAGCAGGTTTAAGTAAATCTGAATTTTTAGCTAAAATCCAAGATGAGCGTCTCTTTGAGTTATGGGCTGAAGGGTTCCGTCGTGAAGATTTAGTACGTTGGGGCTTGTACGTAAAAAGAGCAAAAGATGATGGTTCTGTATTTGCAACGCCAGAAAAAGTTTTATACCCACTACCCCGTGCGGTTATCACAAGAAGTAATGGTGTAATAAAGCAAAATCCAGGGTATAATTAATTGCTATCAAGTTAATGAGGTATGATACAATTAAAAAAATATTAGTAATCAGGTAGTTATAAGTATTCAGCATAAATTATTTACGATTAATTCGAGTGGTTCGCCACTGCGATTAAGATTGACGAATAAATTCTTGATAATCAGATAAATAATCGTACATCTAATCAATCGTAATTCTTAAATAATTGTGTCTTTGTACTTAAATTCTATAGATTACAAATAATGGGGTCTAAAAAGGGATAATCATTTGAAAGATTTCACATATGGGCAAATACT
>JALONS010000093.1 GCA_025454855.1 Arcicella sp. | reverse complement strand
GCTCGACTTTTAAATCCTGCTGACTGAAAAGGATATTGTTCTTCCAAAATGAAATGTAATTCATCTTTCAATTCAGGGTAGTATTTGGTTAAATTATGGAGTATCGTCATGGAAAAAACCTTTATGGCAACTGCTTCCGCTGGATTTTTCAAATAGCTAAAACATATTTCTGCCGTGATTCCGTGTAAATTTTCTGGAATTTCAACATCTTGTAAAACCCTAACCGTATTCCGTTTGATGGCATCGTGTAGCCCATCATTTTGCAGATTTACAATTAGTTTTTCAATGTACGGAATTATCAAAAACCCCCAACGGTCAATACAGTGAATCATCACCCCAGAGGCGTATTGATTTTTTCGGGTGTTGCTTTCAAAGAAAATATCCATCAATTCCGAGAAACGTTCTGGTGAGCCATTTATCCAATCAACAATTTTGTTACATTCAATTTGCGAATAGTAGGAGGGAATATTCTCTTTTAAATTCATCTAATAGAAGTTTGGGGTTAGGCACTGGTTTTGCGTAAATCGTCTTTCTATATTTACTTGTTTCTACAAAAACTTCACTTCAATTCTACGATTAAGTTTTCGATTTTCATCGGAATTATTAGGTAAATACGGACGAGTTTTTCCGTAGCCTTCTGCTTTTATATTGGTGGGATTAATACCTTTTTGGATTAAAAAATCGGCTACGGATTTGGCTCTTTTTTGTGAAAGAATCAAGTTGTCGTTGTCTTTCCCTACGTCGTCGGTATGTCCCGAAATCTCAATCGGGAGGGATGGATTATTTTTCAACAAAGCCACTAATTTATCTAATTCTACGGTAGATTCGGGTTTTAAATCCCATTTTGCGGTATCGAAAAAGATGTTATTTAAAATCTCTTTGCTATCTTTTTTAATAGGTTCGAGCGGAATGTCTAATATTTTATCGGCTCCAATTTTATCGGAAAAGTCAAAATTTAAACTTTTAAAGAAATAGCCTTTTTTGCTCACAAAAACAGCGTATTGCCCTCCACTTGATAGCACAGAAGTATAAGAACCCGTTTGGGTATCAGAACTGATTTTACCTACTAATTCATTGTTTTTCAGAGCTATTAGTTCAATATCGGCTTGTAATTTTTGTTTGGTTTGAGCATCATAAACGATTCCTTTCAAAAAAGACGTTGCTTTAAATTTTGCCTGCAAACTTTCGGGAAGTGTAATTTCTACAATCTTGGCTCGGCGGTATTTATCATCTTGGTCACGTTCGAGGGAATAGTAGGCTTTTTTGCCATCTGCCGTAATGAACAAAGCCACTTGGTCTTCGTGGGTGTTGAGGGGAAATCCTAAATTTTTGGGTTTTGTCCACTTACCTTGTTGATTTTCAGAGAAATAAAGGTCAAGCCCGCCCATGCCAACCAATCCCTCCGATGAGAAAAAAAGTGTTTTGCCATTGGCATGAATAAACGGGGAAAGGTCATCTTCAATGGTATTGATGGTATTGCCTAAGTTTATAGCTTTGCCCCAAGTATTAGTTGAGTCGATTTTTGAAACCCAAATATCACGTTTCCCCAAGCTGCCTTTACGGTCAGAAACGAAGTATAACGTTCTGCCATCTGCCGATAATGAAGGTTGTGATTCCCACTCATTCGTATTGATATTCGCTCCCAGATTTTGGGGTGAAGTCCAGTTATCACCTTGTTTGTAAGCAATGAATAAATCACAACTTCCGAAGCCTTTACGCCCTCCACAAGACGTAAAAACTAAAGTCCGACCATCAGCCGAGATACTGGCAGTTCCTTCATTTTCGGGGGTGTTGATTTTGTCTGAAATTGACACTGGCGACGACCAAACACTATCTTTTTTAGTGGAAACATACAGATTCTCTTCACTGTCTTGATTTCCTGTAAAAATAAGCGTTTCACGGTCGGCGGTGAGTACGGGGAAGTATTGAGATTGGAATTTATTAATCGTTTTGGACAATTCCAATGGGTTGATAATTAAAGGTTTACTGCTTGTTTCAATGGCAAATTTACAGCTTTCAATTCTTGATTTGTACCGAGATAATTTATTAGGAACTACTGCTGGCAAGCCCTTTTCTAAAAAAACTAAGGCTTTGGTGTATTCTCCTTTGCGGAGGTATAACTGCCCCACCTGCTGAGACGCTATTTCCGTTACGGAGGTTTTAGCTTGGGCGTTTACAGCTTTCTCATAATTCAAGATGGCATTGCCAAATTGCCGATTTTGTTCATAGAGTCGTCCTAATTGAAAATAAGGTTCAGCGAATAATTTATCCCGTTCGATGGCTTCTTCAAATTCAGAAAAAGCCATGTCAATATTACGTTCTTGGAGGGCTTTCATGCCTTTTTCGTAGGCATCAACGGCTTTTTTATTGTTGGAAGAAAGGGGAGTTTGTGAATAGGCAATAGAAAATAAGCAGTAGGCTATCAGCAGTAAACAATATTTCATGGTTTTGACGAATGTTCATGGGAAATTAATCAAAATAACGATGAGATTTGGCTTGTATTGTAGGATGTAAGTGGATTCAAGATGTTTTACATGATTTCGTACTTGCAATATGAAGTTTGAACTTTTCTGAAGTAAAGAATAAAAATTAAGTATTAATCAACTGATATGGTAAACATTATTATCATACCGTAGAGGCGTATAGCATACGCCCAGATTCTGAACCATTTGGGCGTATGCTATACGCCCCTACAGAAAATATCAAACACTTAATTTTCATTACTCACTTTAGAGAAGTATGAATCTTGAAGAATTACGGAATATCCATAAACTTATGCACTTGCAAAGAAATTCTCCACTTCGGATGATTCTTAATATACTCAATAATTTCGGGTAGCATCGTTTCCATGCGGCTCCATTCGGGTTGGAGGTAGAGCATACAATTTTCAGAAACCACTTCCGCAAAACTTTCTGCCCACTCAAAGTCAGACTGGTTGTAAATAATTACTTTTAATTCGTTGGCTTTGGTATAAATATCAGGATTTGGCTTTTTGAATTTCTTAGGCGAAAAACAAATCCAATCCCACGCACCCGTTACTTGCTCGCATACGCCAGAGGTTTCAATGTTGGTTTCAAAACCTGCTTCGTGCAAGGTCTGAGTCAATTCATCTAAATTGTGCATCAAGGGTTCTCCGCCCGTAATGACCGCCAAACGACCTTGATGTTGTGAGGCTTCCGCCACAATTTGTTCAATTCTTTGCTTGGGATGAGCGTTTACATCCCACGATTCCTTCACATCGCACCAATGACAACCTACGTCACAACCACCCAAACGAATAAAATAAGCGGCTCTTCCTTGATGAAAACCCTCTCCTTGAAGCGTGTAAAAGGCTTCCATGACGGGTAAAACTTGGATTTTGGTATTTATATCTTCAATGACCATTTTCTAAAAATTATGTACAAAATTAATCGGAATTGTGTACTTATTAATGCAAGTCCCATTTTTTAAAGAAAATCAACCGCTGACAGGGTCTTCAACCGCTGTCAGGGTACATATTCAAACCCTGACAGCGGTCGAAGACCCTGTCAGCGGTTTTGCATTAATTAAGTATATGGCTTCAGAAATAGATAAATACAGGGCGTATTTTAATTTTTACGCATATCTTCTGGCAAAACTTTCTTTTTAGAAATGGTTATGTACGTACCTATCATTATCATGCGGTTGGCGGCTGGCGTGATTTCGGTACGAGTTTTACCATCGTTTGAATAACGGTAATTATAAATATTTTTAGTGCCCAAAATATTATCCACTGATAAATAAATAACCATAAAATTTCCTTTGATGTTGGTGAGATAGTTAATCCACACGCTGGTATTATGTACATCTGGTGTACGCTCGCTCAAGAAATTAGGATTATTAGGATTATAGTACGGACGGCCACTCGTGTACGAGTAAGTTGCCGAAATGGTCATCATAGGTTTGGCAATGAAATGTTTGTACACGAGGTTTAAGTTATGGTTAGAAACAAACGTGGGTTGGGCTTCTTCTAAATAATTAGCGAACAGTCTTTTAGAGTCACAGTAACTATAATTCAACCAAAAATCCCCGTTTTTAATGGTTTTACTATCACGGAAAAATACATCTACACCTTGTGCGAAACCATAGCCAGAGTTATCAGTTTTTCCGCTTGGAAAGCGTTGTGGATTCGCATCAAAATAACTTTGTTGAGTAGGGTATTCTCGTACTAAATTTTCATATTTTTTGTAATAACCTTCTACTCTGAAAGTCCGTTTGTTTTTGATAATTTGGTAGTTCAAAACGGCATGATTAGCAGTTTCAAAAGTTAGGTTTTTATTGTAAAAATAGTATTGATAATAAGGCGTTTGGTAGAATTTTCCACCCGCAAATGACACCTGAGAATATTGCCCAGTTTTATAAGCCAATGAAAATCTGGGAGCTACGTTCCAGTCATTGGCTAAAGAAGTATATTCTCCTCTTACGCCGATTCTCCCCGCTAATTTCCGAGTAATGTAAAACTCGGATTCTGAAAAGAGACTTACAAACTTGTCATTCAAAGAATAATCATATTTTTTACCTTCTTGAAGATTCGTTTTATCAATACTCAAATCATACTGAGCATCATGGGCTTCAGTACCCAGTAAAATGTTGTTATTTTCACCGAAAGCGTGCGTAATGGTAGCTCTGAGTTGTGAACGTTGTTCGGTTCTACCAAAACCAATTTGTCCAACTTTGAGGTCATCCAAATTATAAGAATATGACGCTCCTGACTTCAAAATCCATTTTGCTTCTGGGTCGATAGATTTTTGATAACTACTGGTAATCAGGAAATTATCATTTCCTGAGTTGAATTTTGTCAAAACATTATTATTGTCAGCATCTTTAATCATCAATCCTGAAACACTTTTTCCATAAACAGCATCCACTTTGAAGTTTTCGCCAGCGGATGGTTTTAGGCGATACGAAGCCGCTACGTTGAGTTGCTCAGGAATTTTTAACCAATCAATGTTCTGAGGATAAACTGCAAATAATGGCGTAAGATTGTTGTAGGCAATCGTTCCGTTAATCGAATGGTTATCAGTGAGTTGTGTATATCCTGCTGATATTTGGGCTAAATTGGCATTGATAACGTAGCCTGATTCAGTGGCTAAATCAGTAGTATTCATCTGCAAAACAGCCGAAAGGGCTTGTCCGTACTGGGCTGAATAACCACCCGTTGAAAACGCAGAACCTTTAAATTGGAAAGGTGTAAACCGAGAGCGAGCGGCAACGTCGGGAGCAGGAGTATTGAACGCATTTTGTACAGTAAGTCCGTCAATCAAAATTTTTGCTTCTTGAGCCGACCCACCTCTTACAAACATACCCGTTGATTCGCCGTTGCGTTGCGACCCTGGCGTAAGTAAAGTCATGGTTTGGGTAATATCTGCTCCACCACCAGCGGTAGTAACAATGTCGAGAGGCTTAATGAGCGTGGTTTTCTTTTCATCGGAGGCTTCAAAAGTTCCTGCTGTTACGGTAACGGTATTTAGTTCGTTGGCAGTTTCTTTCATTTTTAAGATTAGAGGTTGTGTTCCACCCAATAAAACGATTTTTTGATTGAGTGTTTCAAAACCAACAAACGAAACTTGGATAATTTGCTCGCCTTTTTCAGTTGTTTTAAATTGAAAATTACCTTCTGCGTCAGCAGTTGCTCCGTCATAAGCACCTTTAACAGACACATTGGCTCCAGGAAGCCCTTTGCCTTTTTCATCGACTACTTTTCCGTGGAGTGTAGTTTGAGCAAACGAGCAAACGGTTGCGAATATGAACAAGATGGCGAGTAAATTTGTAAGCGTTTTCATCAGATTAGTTATTTATTGTTGAGCCAAAACAACTACATTTTATTTTTTTGATGAAAACATTTCAGATGAACTAAGGAATTTGGGGAGTGAATTACGTTTTTGACGGAGGAAATAAAATAGTTTTCTCGTAACGTCGTTATAATTATTACATTTGTGAACGCATATTAAATACGTAGAGATTAGGTTTTAAGATATGCTATTTGGGGAATAAGGTAGCAATATTGGCTACTGAAAATCAGATATTTATATTGAACAATGTTCTAAAAATAGCATAAACTAATTCTAAACGAATACTTGTAAATTCCATACTTTCAGAAATTTATCGCTTTTGTTTTAAAGCTACCCATCCGCTCCTTACTTGCTTTAAGTGTTATTGGCTTTAGTAATGTACCCGTTCGCTTTTTTTCGCCAATCGTTTTTTGCTCAGTATATTCAATTTTCTAAACAACCTATTTGTGAAAGCAGGATTACTATTTTCTTTTTTATTGTTGATAAATTCTCTGAGATTAATCGCTCAGGGTGAAAAACCCATGTACTTGAGTTTTTCTTATGGAGCTGACCAAAATCTTGAAAAAGCCGACCGTATTCTGACCGAAAAACCAACTTTTTTAAATCTAACATTTGAGAAACGACTTCCCAAGAGTGACTTTTATGGTATTGGGCTGAGTGCTACTCGTTTTGTGAGTGTTTTTGATAATTATAATATTCTGACGTTTAGAGGATACCAACATTTTGGTTACGCTGCGGATGCTTCAGGCGGAAATATAGACCCGTACATTGGGGCTTTTTTAGGAGGAGAAGTTTGGAAAGGGAGTTTTAAACCTGCCGTTGGTATTTTCATTGGTTTACGCACTATGTTTACGCAAACGGCAGGTTTACACATTGAATTTATTTCTACTTCATCGGGTTTTAATAGCAGTACTTTATTGCAGTTTGGTATTACTACTTGTTTTATGAGGAGCGAAATTCCGAAGTTTAAAAAATGGGGCAATCGCTGTCCGAAGAGAAAGTAGGTAGTCGTACCCCATCATCATTACTTAATCTTATAAATATAAAAAGTTTCGTTGTGGTTGTGTGATGGATTCATCAAATACGCCAAATTATCCACAAAACTTGGTTCAATATCAATTTCATGCTCCATCGTTGGGAATACGGTTTTCATCTCTGCCAAACGCTTCTGTAAGTCTGAATTTCCTACCAAAATTACGTAGTTGGGTTTGGCTTTTGCTCCTGCTTTTATTTGATTCGGCAAATCAGCCATTTTTTCGTGCGTATCAACCGTATAAAAATCAAATCTTTTCTGGAGATAAAACGGTGCTTCGGGCTGAGGAGATTCGTAGTTTTGAATGACTAAATTGGTTAAGTCGCCTTTTTCTCTCAGATAATTCATACTTTCCACCCTTGAACGCTTGGTGTAAGTAACTGATAATAAGCACAGTAAAATAGTGTTTAATATCATAAACCACACAGTGCTAAACGAAGTAAAGCCTTTTAGCCACTTTTTGGATTGGTATTCAGCATATAAATCACGGAAACCAATCACACCAAGCATGATGAAATAAGGTAAAAAGGGAAGTATAAATCTTTCTTGTTTATTAGCATAATAAGAATGAAAAGCAAAGAAAAATAACGAAGCTAAAAATAGCATTCTGCGATTGCCCATTTGGGTAGCGGTTTTGAAATAACCAGCTAATAGCAATAAAAAAGGAAAACCCAAAAACAAGCCCGCTACCGTGCCAATATACCGATGCCACGGGCCATTAGGATAACCCGCAATATTGACGGGGTTACTATTATAATCTGAATAGGCTTTGAGCGAAGCAATTGGACTGCCCCAATACAAATAATCGAATACTCCTTGTATAAGCATAAAAACCACGCCGATTGATACACCGAAAAGCAGGGCTTTTTGCCAGTTTTGTTTGCTCAGAAGCCACATTAAACCAATCACAAACGGGATAAATACAATTTGGTATCGAAAAATAAAAGCAATGGCAAACCAGAAGCCCGCCCAAATGACGTGTTTACTGTTGAGTTTTTTTTCGGTGGCAAAATAACAGCCAATCATTAAGGGTGGGATACAGGCAAATTCACGGAGATTTCTGACTGCCATAAAAGGAAATACCCAAAAAATAGCTAATAGAAGCCCCACAATTTTAGCATCGTTCGGGCGATTGCTCAGGCGTTCCGTGAGTTTGTAACCATAGTAAACGGTAATTAATGAAAACAGGGCATGAACCAGTCGAGTAAAAAACATTTTTACTTCTGGGTTATAAATATTGACGGCTTCGCAGAGGGCAAAAATAAGGTAATGAATACCGGGATAAATAAGACTAAACAAATAAACTTCGCCTTTGGCAAGGTATGGAAAAGGGTTGGGGATTTTATCTAAATGATTTTGGGCAATTTCGATAACTTCAAAATGGTCGTCTGTAAAACCATAACCTTTCGAGAAAATGGTGGCTAAAAGCCTGAAAAACAGTCCAATAAATAATATTTTTTTTAAATCAAGAGAATCTAAATATTTGCTCATGGGAGGAAAATAGCATTTTATAATTCACAAAGGTAAGGTTATTATGGTTTATTACGAGGGTTCAGTACAATGTCCAAAGTATTAAGTACTAAGAAATTGACCCAGACTGTTTTCACTGAATCGTTAAAATGCTTAGGACTTGATACTTTGGACTTAGCACATCCTGCCTACTGTCCCTCCAACAAGATTCTGAAAGTAGTACCTTTGTTTACCTCTGAACTTTTCACGAATAGCTTACCGTCGTGATAATTTTCAATGATTCTTTTGGCAAGGGTTAATCCCAAACCCCAGCCCCGTTTTTTGGTACTAAATCCAGGGTTAAATACTTTGCTGAGATTTTTCTTGGAAATTCCTTTTCCTGTATCGGAAATGTCAATTGCTATCTGATTATTCTTGGTTTCTTTCATTACCACTTTCAAACTTCCCACGCCTTCCATAGCATCAACGGCATTTTTACAAATATTTTCAATGACCCATTCAAACAGATATTTGTTGAGTTTGATGGTACTGTTATTTTTCAGTTGATTATCTAAGCTAAATGAAACTTTAGTAGAAATACGTTTCTGTAAATAAGCCATAAACGTTTCGATGGTTTCTGCTACGTTCTCGTCTTTCAGGATTGGTACAGAACCAATATTTGAAAATCTGGTAGTGATAACATCTAATCTTTGTACGTCTTTTTCTAATTCTTTGACAATTTCGGGGTCGTAAGCAGGGTCTGTTTTGAAATACTCAACCCACGCAGTTAATGACGATAACGGCGTACCTAATTGGTGAGCCGTTTCTTTGGCTAAACCTACCCAAACCCGATTTTGCTCCGACCGTCGAGAGGCATCGAAAAGCAAATAAGCCGCCAAACCGAATATCAAAACAATGGCTAATTGGAACAAAGGATAATAACGTAAAATATTGAGTAGCCGAGAGTTACCGTAGTAGATGTATTCTTTGTGAAGGGTCATGTCCAGTTCAATCGGTGGGTTGTCATCCCTTAAAATTTCCTCTAATTTAATCTTTAAAAACTCCTGTGTTTCTTTGGAAGATAGCCCTTTCGGGATTTCAATATTGTTGGAGGTAAGGTATCCCGAACCGTCTTTGATAATGACAGGAATAGGATTATTGACGTTGGCTTGCTTAAATTTATCAAAAAAGAAATTCACATCTTGATTGGTTTCGCTGGTCATCATGTATTTGAAGGATTCGGCGTAAATTTCAATTTGTTGTTTTTCTCGTTCTTCTAATTTACTCACCAATTTATCGGTAACGTACAAGGATGCCGCACCCACCAATACACAAAAGCCCAGAAAGGCAATTTTCCACCAAGTATTGCGGCTATAAATATCTACGGTTAGTATCATGTTTTATCTTAAAATTAGAAGTTTACCACTGTTTTCTAACGACAAAATGTTGGCTTTATTTTTTAATTTCACTCGATAAAAATAAAGTCCAGTCGGTAATTTATTGCCCAATGCGTCCGTTCCGTTCCAAATAAATTCATTTAATCCTACTCTCAGATTTAGCCCTGAATTATCAATAACGCTGACGGTTTGCCCTTGTGAATTGAATATCTCAATCAAAAACTCTTCGGGGATTTCCGCTCCAGTGACGATAAACGAAAATTTAGTGAATACTTCAAAAGGATTCGGAAAAACTTTCCACGATTTTACCTCTTGTTTTTGTACAATCCTAAATGAAATTTGGTAGGGCTGACTTCCCGCTAAATTGCCCGCTACATCCCGTGCCTGCACTTGTAAGGTTAGCGTATCTTCGGGTAAATTCTGGGGTAAGTAATTGATAATGAAATTGTTATTTTGAGTATTTGCTTTCCACTTAATGGCGGGGTCTTTAAAATAGATTCGCTTAAAGGAACATTTTTTACAATTTTTCAGCCAAATTTCAATCCCAACGGTATCAGTTCTAACGCTGAATAAATTTTCATCTTGAACGCTGATTTGGATTTGTGGCTTTGCCGAAACAATTTCATTATTTTGGATTTGTCGCCCATCAAAATTTACGCTCAATAAAGGGTTTATTTTATCAGGAATAACACTAAAATTATAATCAATGGAATTGTTATTATAGATTTGTTCGGGCTGAATTTGTGGGTTGAAAGTTACGCTCAAAGTATTCTCACCGCTTTCACCTGCCGTTTTTACAGGAATACTCACCATCACCGAATCAAGAGCATTTAAGGGTTTTACCTTAAAAGTTTTTATATTTTGTCGGTTCTGAGAACGATTAGTAAGGATTTGCCTGACCGTAACAGAATCTTTAAAACTTTTATCAGAAACATTTTTGAACCAAACATTTGCCGTAAAGTTTTCGTATTCTTGTTTATCCGTAATTGTTGATGATTGCTTCACGTTTACCACGCCTTCGGGTACGCCCTTGTACGTAACCATCCAAGATTTTAGTTGTGGGGCTTTTCCAAAATCTTCCGAAGTTTTTACGGTTAGTTTTAGTTTTAGATAAGGATATTTTTGGGCATCTATTGTGCTGATATTGAATGAATTAGTGCGAATTTCCTTGAATAAAACATCTTCATTTCCTTGTGGGTTAATCCCCACTATTTCATAAGAAAACGACTGTTTTTGAGTACCATCCTGATTGATTTTGAGGGTAATGTTCTCCCATTCATTGGCTGGACCAATCAGCGGTGAGGTAATCGTTCCTTCGTTGAATTGGTCTTTGATTTCGTAATTATCCAAACTCAGGATTTCGCCCAATGGATTTTTATTAAAATCAGGGAAAAGCTCTAATAAGGCTTTTTTTGCCCCTTTTCGTCCAATGACCAAGAAAGGAGCACCATTAGGCATTTGACTAACTTTATTGACATCAACGCCAATTTCGCTGAAACGTTGGCGATATTCGGGCGTGAGTTTGGTATATTCTAAATACCCTGAGTTCCAAAGCATTACGTAGTTGCCCGTAGTAGTAGCACTCATATATTCTTGAAAATCAGTAGTGTTAGCTTCTAATGAAAGGTAATTGACCGAGTAAGGAGTGTAGCCACACACCAACGAAGGCAACACCGAATACGGACGCAACGCTCGGTTGAACGCTACGGCATTGAACGTACTCCATGGATAACAAACCCCATTGCCCAAAAGCTGTTTATCGTTCAAATTCACGAAGTTAGCCCTGTACGGCAACGCAACGCTATTAGTACCATAAATTTTCGCTGTAATTTTTAGAGACGATTGCGGAAATGTCCAACCCGTTTGGTCGAGGACAATCTGGTTATCAGTAGTCGTTTTTTGTAATTGTGGAATGGTACTTTGGGCAAAACCTTCCGTACCATTTTTAAGATACATAAATGAGCTTTCTACCCACGTGTTATCGTTCAAAAATTTAGTTCTGAGGTAATAAACGGTACTATCTTTTTCTAATAAATTAAATTTGAGACTCAATAAAGACGATGCTGTAGTTTGAAAGGTTTTGCGGTACGTAGAATTAAAATTTTTAGCCGAATCAATTTCAACAACTACGGGTTGATTATTGCCGAGGGTGGGTATTTGAAGCGTGGCACTAACCTCTTTTTGATTGATAATTGAAAATTCTCTGGGCGTTAAAATCAAAATATTGGCACTCGGAAAGTTATATTCAAACACAACTGAATTATTGGTTTCTCTGTTTTCAAGTATTTGATTATCAGGGTCTAAACTTATTTCAAAGCGATTGTTTCCCGTGCTTAAATTTTTGTCGTTTTTTACATTAATGTACAAAGTATCTTGAAAAGAGATAGGATTGAATCCGAATTTACCGAAATTCTCTACTGTACCATTAGCGTACATTCTTTTGAGAGAAATGAATAGTTTATGAGCAGAAATTTTGCCCAGATTACTCACAATAATACCTACTCGTATAGAGTCTGCATTGGCATTAAGTAGCGTATTTTTGTCGGTATTTCTGATAAAAATGGCATTGCTATTGACTTCATAATCAGGTTTTTGGGTGGGAAATAATGCTACGGCGGGGTCAAAATACCGTTTGGATATTTTTTTAAATACCGATTTACGCTTTCTTGCATGACCCTTCCGAAGGGTTTATCTGCCCAAACGCTATCCATCAATTGTGTGTTGTACAGTTCGTCAGAATATGATTTTAGATACGACGGATAGCCCAAATTGGAATGTGCCAAAAACAAAATAGCTCCTTTGTTGGGTGTATTTATCCAGTCCGTTCCAAACGAAAAACGAGTGGCAAAAAGGTCGCCCGCATCGCACCCATTCACGAAAACAAGAGGATATTTACCCTTATTTTGGTAGCCCAAGAGTTCATTAGAGCAGTAGCCAATATCCATATCCGTTTGCCCTGGCGACGAATGCCCAAACAAGGTAAGCATTCCCAAACCTTGATTAACCCGCTCGGTTACGTTGATAAACTCAACGGGATTATCCGTTTTTTTAGTCAACAAATCCGCTTTGCCACCTAATGAACCCTGTTCAAAGACATTTTTAAAATCAGTGATGTAGTTTTTGAAAGTAGAGAGTTCAAAAATGCTTCTACCTCCCGACATTTTCAACGATTTTTTTCGCCAAAGAGCATCCATTGGGGTGGCTTCGTGTTCTTTTACTTTATTCAAATAATGCAAAATTGTTTCGGGGTTGTCTGTGGCTAATCGCCCGATGGAGAGGTTTACCAGATTTGGTTGTGTATTTCCCAATCCCATCGTAAAAGGCATATCTGCTCCGGGATAACCAACGCTTGGCACCAAGTCTATTTGGTAATCAGCCACATTTTTTCGTGCCTTTTGCGGATAGCTGGACGTGCCAATCAAAAATACAAATTGTGGATTTCCGTTCCGATACATCAAGTGTAAAAAACGCCGAATCGCTAAAGGATTTTTATCGCCAAATGTGAATAAATTATACAGTAAATCAACATCTACTGCAAGGGTATCGTACTTGCCTCCGACGCTCGATGCTCGGTAAGAAGTATATTCTTTAATATTTTTTTGTAGTAATTTATGACTGATAATCAGGTAATTAGCTTTTGAATTGTTGAGGTTTCTAAACACTACGGGTTCTATACTATTTATTCTTTTGAATTGATTAGTTGCCAAAATCTTATTGCCACTAACTACTGCTTCGGTATTGTTTCCGTTTTGGGTAAAAGTGATTTTTTGCAAGTTATTTTTATCTGAAATATCGTATAGTTGTACATTGGTAGGGGCATTTGGAATGCTGATAAAATGTTCCGTAGGAGTACTTGGAATAAGGTTAAAAACCTTTTCAGAAAGTCCAGTCATACCAAAATTCTGTGGGTATTTCAAGAGTAGATAAGATACTGAATATTGGTCAATTTGATTCCCTACTGACCGTGTTGCTAACCGAATTCTATCAGCAACATTTTCTGGGAAATTTACAATTACGCTTTTCTTTTTTGTAAAATAGTTCTCAAAATTCAAGGTATCTAAAAGTGTCTGTTGCGTTCCTTCGCCCAGCCAAATCTGTACATTATGACCACCTGCCGAACGCCCATGTACAAGGTATTCAAGCGTGGGTTTGTGGGGAGTATTTTTTATAAAATTTCTAAGACTAAAATCAAAATTTATGAAGTTGTTTTTGGCTTGAATATCCCCTGTCCAGCCTTTACCAAAGCTATAATTACTGTTCAAAACACCTGATTTTAGCGGTACACCTATGGGTTCGGGTTGTCCTTCAGCGTATGAAGTAGTAAATAGTTGTAAGTTTTCCTCTATATGAAAGTTATCGGGCTTGAGATTTTGACTATTATCATTTTTAACAACTTTCGTTCTTTTACCAATTTGATTATCAAGGTAATAGGTTAAAAAATAAGCGGCAGTGTCAGTGTACAAACTATAATAGGAGTGAGGCTGTGAACGACTGGGTATGTACAAAAGTGAGTCTAAAGCACCATCATTTCCTTCGGCATAAAATTCTATGAAATCACCTTCATCCAAACGTTTGTCTTCTTGTCCTTTTACAAAAATGGCTTGTTCTTTTCCTTGCCTAAATAATTGTATTCTTTCTGGATTGATGTTGGTAGGGAAACCAGCAGATTTCAACTCTGAGAATGATAATTGATAAATACCTTTCTGCGTGATTTTAATTTTAAAATAGGTTTGATTGTAGTTAATCCACTCATTACCAATGCTTTGTGTACGAGCATGAAATGAATGGAGTAGTAGCAATGAACTGTAAAAATATAATCGGCGAAAAAGTTTCATGTTTATATCAGTTGATAACTCAAAGTTCACAAATTATCGGGCAAAAATGAATATTTGAGCCATATTTCTTAGCCATTTAATCCTGATTATATCCCCAGAATTAGGGATATGAAGGCATTTTTAAATCATACAAATTTGTTCATCTAATTCAATTACCCAAACCATTAATCAGATGAACAACCCAGAAAGCATTAATTTACCCGTCTCTCATGTACATATTGGGGCTTGGAAAGAGGTAAAGCCACAAGAAGTAATGCTTTTAGAAGCGGATATCAATTACACAAAAATATACTTTAGAAATGGGAAGAAAATGACCGTTGCTACTTCTTTGAAGGAGTTAGAACATCGGTTTAATACTTTTCAGTTTTTTCGCACGCATAAATCGTACCTTGTCAATCTGGATTTTGTGGTAGAATACAAGCGTGACACGCTCATAATGACCAATAACGTTAAAGTGAATTTAGCTCGACGACGACGAACTGCCTTCAAACAGATTTGGTTTAATAGCATTTATCAATAAAAATGAATGGGTAATTTAGTGTTCAGAACTCCCCGCTTGTGTAAGTCGGGGAGTTTTTGTTTTATCCCTATAAATACCGATATGGTTTCTTACAAATAATCATTATATTGCTTGAATAATTACCTTCTTAATCAATTAACTTTAACAGAAAAATGAAAAGATACTTGCTATTCTTATACTGCTTGGCAGTGACAATTTCCACTTTTGCCCAACCTACCTACACTCCAACATCCGAAAATATAAAGGCTCGGGAGGAATTTCAAAATGCTAAGTTTGGAATGTTTATCCACTGGGGCTTGTCCAGTGTTTTGGGAGATGGTGAGTGGGTAATGCAGGTAAGAAATATTCCTGTAAAGGATTACACCAAATTGCAAAAAGTGTTTAATCCGATAGATTTTAATGCCAAAACATGGGTTGAAGTGGCTAAAAATGCTGGAATGAAGTACATTACGTTGATAACTCGCCACCACGATGGGTTCAGTAACTTTGATACGAAGCAGTCGGACTGGAGTATCATGAAAACGCCTTTCAAGCGTGATATTGTGAAAGAATTAGCGGATGAATGTCATCGTCAGGGAATAAAAATTTGTTTTTATTATTCTTTATTAGACTGGTACAGAGATGATTATCCTTACGAAACGGGTAAAACAGGAAAAGGAACTGGACGCACCAAAAAGAGTGATTATGCCAGTTATTTAAAGTTTATGAAAGCTCAATTAACAGAGCTTTTAACTAACTATGGAGAAGTTTCGGCTATTTGGTTTGATGGACATTGGGACCAATTAGATAATGACCATGATAAGTCGTTGAAATCTAAAATTGATTGGAAATACGATGAAATCTATGGTTTAATTCACCAGTTACAGCCCAAATGTTTGATTGGAAATAATCACCATTTAATGCCTTTGGCAGGAGAAGATTTCCAGATGTTTGAGAAAGATTTACCCGGTGGAAATTCTACTGGTTTTGGCGGAGCGGATATTTCTCCTTTGCCTTTGGAAACTTGTGAAACCATTAGTAACGCTTGGGGGTTCAACATCAACGACCGCCAGTATAAATCAACCAAGCAATTGGTAGATTATTTGGTAAAAGCGGCAGGTTTTGGAGCTAATTTTCTATTGAATGTAGGACCAATGCCTAATGGTGAAATTCAGAGTGAATTTGTAGAAAGATTAGCCCAAATGGGTGATTGGACGAAAATCTACGGTGAAACTATTTACGGAACAAAAGGCGGATTTGTACGCCCGCAAACGTGGGGAGCCGTTACTGAAAAAGGCAGTAAATTATACATTCATTTGCTCAATCATAAGGAAGACAAATTTATGTTGAAGATTCCCTACAATGTAAAATCTGCGAAGGCTTTTGTGGGTAAATCTGCTGTCAAATTCCAGAAATTAGATAATGATTTTTATGTTTTTGATGTGGCATCAATGGATAAGAATGCCTTAGATAATGTTATTGAATTAGAAAAATAACATCCACGATTTTCTCCTGAATGCTTGAAAAAAATTACAGCATCATAATTTTTTAATAAAATGAATGAACATCAATCAAGACGTAATTTTCTTAAAACCAGTACATTATCAGTTGGTGTGGGCTTGTTGTCAGGATATTCTCAATCCATGAAAGCTAATCGTTTAGAAGAAATTACCATTGGGCATAATACACACAAGTACCGAGTAAAAGCGGGTTGGGGAATATTAGATGCAGGAAAAAATCCCGTGAACGATTGTCACGAAATGGTGGAAGATGCCAAAGGACGGCTCATCATGTGTACCAATGAAACTAAAAATAATATCTTGATTTATGATAAATCAGGTAAGCTATTAGAATCATGGGGAACAACTTACCCTGGGGCTCATGGGCTGACCATAGCCAATGAAGGAGCGGAGCAATTCCTTTTTCTTTGTGATAACGCTCGGCATCAAGTTATTAAAACAGATTTGAAAGGGCGAGAAATCATGAAGCTGGAATATCCCAAAGAAACGGGCGTTTATGATGCTCCCAATCAGTTTGTACCAACGGAAACGGCTATCAATCCTATCAACGGCGATATTTATGTGGCGGATGGTTACGGAGCAAACTACATCACCCAATACGACGCTAAGGGAAAATATATCAGACATTTCGGGGGAAGAAGTACCGATGGAGCGTATGCCGATGACAAATTTAACTGCTGTCACGGAGTGTTGGTGGATACCCGAGACAAAAATAATCCCACTTTGTTAATCACCGACAGAAATCACCAGTGTTTGAAGAGATTTACGTTGGATGGAAAGTTTTTGGCAGTGTACCGTTATCCAGCTACTTTTATTTGTCGCCCCGTACTACACGGTGATTATATCTTTGCTGCCGCCTATCGAAGTGGAGATGCCTCTTGGGCAAATTCGGGCTATATTCAAGTGATTGATAAGAGTATGAAGGCTGTTTCAACGCCTGGTGGGTCTGAGCCAATTTACAGAGATGGTAAACTCCAACGACAATATAAGGAAGACCCCAACAACGTTTTTATGCACCCGCATGATGTATATGTAGATGCCGATGAAAATGTGTACGTTCCACAATGGAATTCAAAAAAAACTTATCCCGTGAAATTGGAAAGGATTGTTTAATGATTAGAGATTAATGTTTAATGCTTTAATGATGAATAATTCATCGTTAATCAGTTATCATTAACTTCCAACCTCTCATCTAAAAAGTTAAAATATCTAATAGTAAACCATGATTCTTTTACAAGCGAATGCCCCGTCTGACTGGGCAATGTTTTTTGGGCATTTTCACCCTGTGGTGGTACACCTTCCAATCGGGATGTTAATGATTGCTGCTATTTTAGAATATATTGCTCGAAAGAAAAATCTTTCAGTTTTACAGCCTGCTATTACACCAATTTTATGGTGGGGTATGATAACAGCCGTTATCTCCTGTATATTCGGTTATTTGCTTTCTACCTCGGGTGAATACAATGAAGATACACTTTTTTTGCATCAGTGGATGGGAATTGGCGTGGCTTTGGTAGCGTTGGCAGCTTGGTACATGAAGAAAAATTGGCAGGGCGATAATACTATGAAAAAGGTCTATGTGCCATCGTTGTACGCTCTGGTAATTTTACTAACAGGAACGGGACATTTGGGGGGTAATATGACACACGGTGAGGACTATCTGTACACCTACACGCCCGAACCTTTCAGAAGTATAGCAGGGCTACCACCTCGTAGCAGCGGGGCAGGAGCCGTTAAAAAGATTGAGAACATCAATGAAGCACTTGTTTATCAAGATGTGATTGCTCCTGTGATGGAACAAAAATGCTGGTCGTGCCACAATGCCAATAAGATAAAAGGGCAATTAAGAATGGATACGCCCGAATTATTGAAAAAAGGGGGCGAACATGGTGCAGTTTTCAAGGCAAATGACCCCGATAATTCTGAGATGTTGAAGCGAGTGCTTTTAGACATGAACGATGAACACCATATGCCGCCTAAAGGTAAAACGCCACTTACCGAACAAGAAATAGCCTTAGTACATTGGTGGATTAAGACAGGAGCAAAATTTGATGCTAAAGTAGCCCAGTTGAAACCAGATGATAAAATCAAACCCATTTTAGCATCTTTAGCGGGCGGTGCAGTTGTTGCCAGTGCCGCTACTGGTGGCGAAACCATCCCAGCTGTTTTTAATGAAAAGGTATCGGCGGCATCGGCGAGCGACATGAAGAAATTAACCGATTTAGGAGTCATTGTAATGCCAGTTGCTAAAGACCAAAATTTTTTGGATGTGAATTTTATCAATGCTCGAAATCTTGATGATTCAAAGATAAGTTTAGTCTCAAATCTTGCTGACCAAATTGTTTGGTTGAAGTTAGGAAGTACTAAAATTACCGATAAAGTACTTTCAGATATAGCGAAATTACCGCATCTTACTCGCTTAAATCTGGAGCATACCGCCATTACCGATGCTGGCATTAGTCAGTTAAGAGACCTCAAATATTTAGAATACATTAACCTATTTGATACCAAAGTAACCGATGCTGGATTAAGAGAATTGGGCAAATTGAAAGGTTTAAAAAAAGTGTATTGCTGGCAGACTAAAGTAACACAAACGGGAGTGGATGCTCTCAGAAAAGCCTTGCCCACGGTGGAGGTAGATACAGGCTGGAAAGACAAATTACCCACTACCGATACTACCATAAAACCTACGGAGAAAAAAGTGCTTACAAAGTAGGATTGAGCTATTTCTTGAAAGGATTTATGACAAATTTTGTAATGGATTTCAATTAAGTAGGAAATACCTAATTTCTATATGATTGACAGGGAAGTATCTGTAAAACTGTAGTATGGCTAAATTTTATAGCTGAAAATCAGCAAGTTAGTTGAGCCATTTCACAGTTCACAGAAGATAACTATTAATGGTAAAATCATTCAGGGATTGAAAGTTTGTTTAGAATTGTAAACTATTTGGCATATAACCGCTAACGGGTTTTTCAACCGCCGTCAGGGTTACGGACTCAAATCCTGACGGCAGTTGAAAACTCTGTCAGCGGTTCATTTTGATTATTTTGTCGTTCTTTACCAAATTCTTTAAAGTTCCAAAGTTCATTTGGCGTAATTACTCGTTGAGAAATAGTTTATACTCAACCGATTTAGGTTTGCAAAATAAAAACTGTACAAGCTACTGAGTTTTAAAATTTACGAAACTATATACATATTGTCGCAAATTGGATGTTCATTATCAATAGCGAGGGATTTAAATCCCTCGCTATTGATAATAAGCTGAAAATCAACTATATATTAATTCAAAAAATATCAAGTTTTCATTGCGACAATAAAAATAAATATATAATTCCGAAAACTTATCCGTTCGCTTTTCGCTTAGGATGTGCTATTTTGGGTACAAATAAAATGTTCAAATATTTGATTTTGAATAATTTGAAATTACTCTTCGATGCCACTAATAACTAACCCCAAATCCTAATGCCTACCTAAATATAAAAGCAATCGGTTTTGTAAGCAGGTATTCATTTTGTGTTTTCTAATTCTAATCACATTATAATTGGAAAAATACAAAGTGAACTAAAAATGTGATAATTTTACGGACATTCAAGACCTAAATTTATATCACGATGAAATTATTATGTAGTTCTCTGTTATTAGTGCTATTGATGAATTTTTCTGTATCTGCACAAAACCCCGTTCAATTAACAACTATTATTCCCCGAGAGAAAGTGTATCTAAGTATAGATAAAACTTTCTACATTGCTGGAGACAGTGTTGCTATTGATGCAACTGCGGCTGATGCTCGTACCATGGGAAATGATACCCTCAGCGTTCCCCTTTACGTTGAGCTGACAGACCCCAATAAAGGAATTCTTCTCAATCGGTGGGTCGTTCCACTCACGCACAGTAAAGCCAAATTCCGAATAAAAATTCCTAAAGATTATCAAACTAACTATTACAGTTTGAGAGCTTATACTAATTGGATGCGAAATTTTGGGGTAGAATCTTTTGCTAAGGTAGATTTTCCAATTTTCGCTTTGAATTATCAAAATTTTGTTCCCAATACCCCAATTACAACGGCTGCGAGCAGTATAGAAGTGTTTCCTGAAGGCGGAACACCAGTAATAGGATTGGTGAGTAATTTATACGTAGTCACCAAAGATGCTTTTCAGAAAGGTGTGAAATCATGGGTAACACTCAGAGCAGATACTACCGCTGTCAAGGTATTTGATACCGATGAAAATGGTCAAGCATTGGTAGAGTTTCTGCCAGAAAGAGGTAAGAAATATTCTCTTGAGGTAGGAGATTTCAAAACGGATATTTCTGTAAAAGATGGGCAAGGCGTTGTTTTAAGAGGCTTTCTGTCTGACAATGCTAAAAAAATGACCATGATTATTCAACAAAACTTCTCAAAACCTACGTCTTTCAAAATGCTGTTACAGTGCAGAGGGGAGTTACACAAAGCATTTTTAATAGAATCGAAAGAGAAGATTACGGTGATTAATTTTGAAACCAATAAGTTACCCGAAGGAATATTAAATGTAGCCATTATTGATTCTGTCCAACAACTTCTGTGCGAAAGGGTGTTTGGGATTGCTCATACTGATAAGGATGCTTCTCAAAATCATTTTTTATTTAATTCTGAACTTGCCGAGCCTATTAAATCCACACGGTTTCGGAAGGATATACGAAGTATTAATGTAGAATTAATTGCTCGCAAAAATGTATTGTATGATTTTAAAAATAATTACTCTGCCAAGTATGCCAATGAGTTAGGTATTACAATTCGAGGAAAAATAGCAAAGAAAGAATCCGAAAAATTGAAAGGGGTGGCAAGTGTATCTCTGATAATCTTACCGTCTGAAAATGATAGCCAGCAAAAAAAGCAGATGTTTAATACTTTTGCCGATGGAAATGGATATTTTCAGTTTGATGATTTACAGTTTTATGGAAAACCTGACTTAAATATCTTCGCTACGGTTAATAAAAGAAAGTTAACGGTAGAAATATTAAAAGATTCAATTCCTACTATTCCTATCCGAAAACTGACGATTGATTGGCGAGATTTTATTACACCAACACAAACCATCAATTTAACCCAAGAATCTCAAAAAGTATCGGAGAAATTGCTTAAATGGGAGAGTCTCGCTTCCAAAGAACTTGATGAAGTGACGGTTACTACTAAAAAAGTATTAAAATCACCGATAAGCATACTCGGAGCAGAGCCAAGTGTCCGTTTCCTCCCCGCAAAATTGATGTCTTCGGGAGTAAATAATACTTTTGCTGATTTTTTTAATAATAACATCAGATTCAGACTAACAAAACACTTAACGGCTGTAGTCAAGTATTTCATTGATGATTTTCTATCCGAAGAAAGTGACGCATTATCACTTACCAATGATATGATAGCTTATGTAGATGTACACGACGGAACAGCGGATAGTAATATGATGAATGCTTCGATTTTAATAAATATTTATACCAAAGGTTATTATTTAAATCCGATGGTTGGCAAAGTATTAGGAGAAGACCCAAAGAAGACTCAAGTAAAATTTGAAGGTTACTACGCACAAAATTGATTAATACCAATGAATGAATCATTTCTACATTTTCTATGGCAATTTCAACGTTTCGATAAAGTAAATCTACAAACAACTGATAATGAATCAATTAGTGTGCTAAAGGTTGGTAAATTGAATAGTGATTCCGGGGCGGATTTCCAAGATGCAAGATTGTTAATCGGTGACGTAGAATGGGCGGGAAGCGTGGAAATACACTTGAAATCTTCTGATTGGGATATACATCAACACCAGTTTGATACTGCCTACCAAAGTGTTATTCTGCACGTGGTTTGGGAAGATGATAAGCCTATTTTGCGGAGGGATGGTACAAAAATACCAACCGTTACTTTGCGTGAACGAGCCGATGAAAACCTGCTTGAAAAATATCATACTTTGATGGAATACAAGGCAACTGTACCTTGTCAGAACCAATTTGGAGAGGTGGATGATATTAAAAAGATAGCTATGTTGGATAAGGTTTTGATGAAACGGCTACAAGATAAGTCGTTGGTAGTTAATCATCTACTAACCGAAAATAACTCAGATTGGGAAGAAACAGCCTATCAAATTTTAGCCAAAAACTTTGGTTTTAAACTCAACGCTGACCCTTTTTTAAGTTTAGCTCAAAACCTTCCGCTAAAGATTTTACAAAAGCATCGGGATAATTTATTTCAGATTGAAGCCCTTATTTTTGGTGTTGCGGGTTTTTTAGAGAGCAATCACAAAGAAGAGGATTTTGATGAATATCGAAAAAATCTGCAAAAAGAATTCCATTTTTTAGCTTCAAAATATCAGTTACATCATCGAGTACTGGGCGAACATCAATGGAAATATTTACGACTTCGCCCCGCTAATTTTCCAACTATTCGCTTAGCACAGTTTGCCCGTTTTATTCACGAAAACATCAATCTATTTTCGGTATTGATTCATATTGAAAATGTGAAAAGTTTGGGTAAAATATTGAAAATTACCCAGTCGGAATACTGGTTAAATCATTACACATTCAAGAAAAAAGCAGAAGGTAAAGTGCCATCTTTGGGAAGTTCATCGGTAGAAAATATATTGATAAATACGGTTATCCCGCTTTTGGTAGCGTATGCTAATCAAAAAGATAATCAAGCCTATTTAGATAAAGCCATCGGTTTGTTGGAAGAACTGCCCGCCGAAAATAATCATATCACAAAACATTGGCAATCAATGGGTTTGAATATAAAGTCAGCTTTTGATTCTCAGGCGGGCATTGAATGGTACAATCATTTTTGCTTGAAAAAAAAGTGTTTAGAATGTACCGTAGGCGTAGCCATTTTACAGAAATGAGTAAGTTACAGCTTGATTTTTAGATTTTGCGTAGGGGTTTCTACTACCATTATTGTCAAGATAGTAACAATTTAACTAAACTTTATTTCTCATGAACAAATTCATTTTGTCTATTGCCTTATGTTGTTTTGCTTTCGTATCTTCGGCTCAGTTTACCGTGCAAGATGATGCCTCCACCACGAAATCTGTTACTAATTTGAGTATTATTTCTCCTGCCATTACCCATGAAATAGCTTTAGGCAAACGACAAACTATTTTCATTAGTGGCGAATTAGAACTTATTAGTCGCTTTGAGAGAAACGCTATCAACAATCAAGATAAATCGTATTTCGGTTTGCAACCACAATTAACTGCTGATTTTAGGCATTATTACAACTTTGAAAAACGCCTGACTAAAGGGAAAAATATCAGTAATAATTCGGGAAATTATCTGGCTCTACGCACTATGTACACATTTGACCCCGTGGTGAATAAAGACCAATTCCCTGTTCTTAATACTGGTTTAATTATTGGGGGTGTTTGGGGAATTCAGCGGATTTACAATAGCGGTATTTATCTGGGCTTATCACTTGGGGCTGGAATGTTGTTCGGCACTCAAAAATTTGAAACGGCTGGTATTGGTAATTTCCATTTAGGATTCAATGTTGCGTCCTCTAAAAAAAATTAAATATTTAGAGATAAAGATATACCATCTATTCAAGATTGTAAGTCTGAAGCAAACCCCTAATGAATTCCAATTTTTTATGGACTCATTAGGGGTTAAATACACAATTTAATTGAAGAAAGTGTGTTTTTTAGTAATTCGATAATAGTTTTTTGATACTACCGTTAATTTGTTTTTTTTGATAAACTGTTAAATCTCAATTGTTTATGATATGATATTTTGCCAGATTACTTTCATGTTCTTACTTAACAGCAAGTATTTTATTGAGGAGCAAGTAAGGGGTAGATTTTGGTATTTATTGAAAAAGAAAATGAATTTAATTATTCAAAATCATGGAGATACCTTATTGTATTTTTGTTAAGTGTATCATTCCTCAGGTATTCTACCCCATTAATTCTTACCTACAAACAAAGGAATACAAACAGTAGGCTTACATTCCTGTCGATAAGGGTCGGCTTGTACGGTTACATTTTCTATACAAGTAGGCTTGTTACTATCTCTAAGCGTTAACTTAATAGGCTGGCTATTGGCTTTTAACGATTTATTCTGACCAATTTTTATAGAGTTGCCATAAGCAGTTCCTCCTGTATTTAAGACTGTCCCTCCACTACCATCTGGGTTAGCTCCTAAAACAACTTCAAATAGTCCTGCCGCTCCTGTGCTGGATACGCTATTTGCTTGTACAGAAACCGTAAAATAGTCGTCAGAAGTATCAGATG
Source organism: Arcicella sp. (assembly GCA_025454855.1). GTDB lineage: Bacteria > Bacteroidota > Bacteroidia > Cytophagales > Spirosomataceae > Arcicella. The sequence goes on along the minus strand of JALONS010000093.1, from coordinate 1,516 downwards.
GTGTTCCATTATTATTCACAGCGATAGATGAAGCCTCAGCAGTAGCCGTAATTTTGCAAGGTGTACAAACCGTTCCTTGAATGGTTACTTGAATATCCCTTGAACAATCATCGCTGGCATTGAATACCCGCACTGTATAAATACGGTCGGTAGGGCTTCCTGATATGCTATCGATGGTGAAAATTGTTTTTGTACCTATTTCTTCGGCGTTAATGAAAAGAGGTCCAGTATAGGTAGTTCCCAATGAATAACCTACTTTATGGGCAAATTGTAAATTAGATAGAGTAATACTGGCGTTGTTTTGTACTTTATCGGTGGCGGGGTCGCAGGTAGCTTTCTGAGCTACTAAATCTAATTTTGGTAGGGGACAATAAGCAAAGTCATAACTATGGTCAGATTGTCCAATTTCGCCCGTAGTTATTTCAATGACACCGTCTGAACCAGCAATTACCCCGTCGGAGTCCAATAAGTCTTGGTCAGGACCCGAACCTGCATTGGCATTTCCCAAAATACTATCATCTACTTTCAAGCCACCATTATTTTCATTGGCAGCGGCAGTTTTATTATTAGTAGGTACAATTATTCCTGTGTGCAAGTCTGTAGGATTACCGATAATTGTTTTACTTTTGGCGATGGCGGCAGGACTGGCAATCGTTCCTACCTTCCCTTTTACTTTTACGGAATACTTAGTTTTGGGCTGAGGTCCTAAACGATTAGGTTTTGATACGCCAATGGTATCCACTACGTTGAAATGATTGAAAGCATAAATTCCATTAATATCAGTAGTATCTCTACCAATAATTTGGTTTTCTGCATTTACTAAATGCAGTACTACGCCAGCAATACCGGGTTCACCTGCATCCTGAATACCATTTCCATTATCATCACGCCACAGACGGTTCCCAATTTCTAAAGGTGAAATATCACAAACCATATTCATATCTCCCAAAGAACTTGCTTTGCCGTATTGTACGGGTGCATTGTTTATGATAGCATCTAATTCATAAATAACTTCTAAAGCCCGTTTTTTTTCTCCTTTCTCATTACTTAGCCATGTAACTCCCGCTGAGTATGAACGTATGGGGTCAGTGGAGGCTAAAAGAATTTCTCTTGAACCCGGTTTAAAAGCTAACGAACCAACACTGAGTTCGTAATGCCCCAGTGGGTCGTTCGAGTCTCCATAATAAAACTCGCCTCCACCAATACCTTGATTATTATTTTTCCCACCTGATTCATTTCCGCATAAAGTAGCGTTATTTTCAACTGTCCAATTAATCCCATCGCATTTATTCAGACGGAGAATATCACCACCAAGACGGGGGTCAAAACCAGCAGTACTATGATGGTCGCCGTGGGCATCAACCCCTGAAAAACGTACCTGATGACTGAAGCGGTCAGTAAAAGCCAGAATCATTGAGCCATCTACATCCATTTCAATATCTGATAAAAGGGGCATTGGATACGTAACATATTTATCCATACTGGGGTCTGGGCGACCACGCATAAAATCGGGTAA
>JALONS010000092.1 GCA_025454855.1 Arcicella sp. | reverse complement strand
ATACGAAAATCCGGGACGTCTTGAAAGAAAGTTTGCCAGTTCATCTGACAAAGTTCTTAATTTTCTAAATAACTCGCATTTTTAAATGCGTTCAACCTGCTTATTAGTCAAAAAGACTAACAAGGGCAGGAATTTTTATTATCTTTAGTACAAACAATTAAATATACGCAATAGTACCGCACTATTTTAAACTTCAAAAATTTAATTTCTTAACATGGTGCAGTATTAGTTTGGTATTGCGTATATTTACGAGTTATATGCCATTTTAGAGCGACCCACCGACAAAACAATAATCTATGAAAATATTTGACATAAGCATTAAAAATTTCAGAGGAATTAAATCTTTGACAAACCTGAAAGTTGGAGAAATAAACTCATTTGTTGGCAAAAATGACTCTGGAAAATCCAATATATTAAAAGCGCTTGACCTTTTCTTTAATGAGAAATTTAATTCAAATGATGTTTTCAAAGGAATTGGAAATGATGAAAAAACAGAAATCACAATTAGATTTGATACACAACAACAAATTAATCCATTAGCATTAGATGCTGATGGTAAAATTCACCTCGTTAAAATTTTTTCATTTACAAACGCAGGAAGAGTTGCAAAAGAATTCTTTTATGTTTCAAATGATATAAATAGCGAGGAATACAATAACTGTTGGGGAATTAAGGAAACTGATATTAATGGATATTTGACTTCATTAGGAGTTGAGTTTTCAAGGTCAGGTCGTGGAGTTACTAACTTATCAAAAATTGAATTAATAGATGAACACACACAAAATTTAGGGCGAATAGAAAAAACAAATATTGCTGATGATTTTATTAAAAACATTCAAAAACAATATGATTTTATAGAACTGCCTGAATATTCATTATTTGATGCAGAACAAGATTTGAATGTTGGCTCAACTACTTTTCAATCACAGTTTAAACCAATTGCAACTCAATCACTTCAAAATAATTCAGCTTTAACTTCTCAAATTGAAACAAATGTACAAGGAGATTTAGAAACAGAATTCGGTTTGATAACTGAACTTATGAGACGAAATGTGCCGAATTTAGAAAAAATAAAACCGAATGTCGCTTGTAATTGGGGAACTTTAGTAAAGTTTGACCTTTCACTAAAATTTGCTTCAGACACTTTTGAAATTCCAATAGCAAATAAGGGAACAGGATTTAAACGGTTATTAATGGTAGCTTATTTTGAATATCTTGCTCAAAAAACAACAAAAAAATATCAAATATTTGGAATAGAAGAACCAGAAACCTTTTTACACCCAGAACTTCAAAATGACTTATTAGAATCTATTATTTTACTTTCTGAAAACAGTCAATTTTTTATCACAACACATTCACCAGTTTTTGCTGGAGCGACAAGAGATTCTAATATTGTTGTAGTTAAAAAGACAAATGAAATATCAGAATATTTTAACTATGAAAACGAAGCAGATATATTAAATGTGGTAATTAAAGAACTTGGAATAAGACCTAATTACAATTTATTGAATGATAATTTTAGAAAAGCTGTTTTTGTTGAAGGAAGTGGCGATGTCAAATTTTGGGAACGTGCTTTTCTTAAAATCAATGGTAGTTTACCAGCAGATATTTTGTTTATTCCTTGTGGTGGAGACCAAGTAGAATTCTTCGTTAATGCAGAACTTTGTAGAAAAATAAACAGAAGATTTATATTTATTTTAGATTCAGACAAAGGTGCAATAGATTACGATTCTAAACTTGCAAACAAAGCTTTATTAATAGCCAAAGTGCAAGAATTAGGGGGCGATTTTGATATTTTAAGAAAACGAGAAATTGAAAATTATTACTCTAAAGATGCAATCCAAAGACTACTCGGAAATAACTTTATTTTACCAGCAGAATTTGAAATCCAAGATTATACCGACATTAAAGAGGAAATAAAAACGCATATATTAACTCCTTCAGGACTTAACTTTAAATCTAAAAACAATTTTGACATTTTTGATGAAATGACAAGAGAAGAATGGATAAATTGTGCGACTATAGTAGAGGATGGAAAAACAGACATAGAAATAATAATTGAAAAGATACTTAACGAATAAAAAAACGGCATATAACAGCAGTTTGGCAAAATGGCGGGTTCAGTGCTAAATTGAACATTCGGATTTCTAATAAACATTAGTGCAAAATTGAACATTTGTACTTCGATTTCCGCCACTTCGCCAAGCTGCAAACCGTTGGTGGCTATGCTAAAAAAACAGACCAACTACAAAGACAGGACAATATTTTAAACAAAATCAATATTTTTTATGGCAGTCGATTACCTAATTTTAAAAAATTGCAAAGTCAAAGAACAATTGACACCCGACCAACTCGTAAGTACAATTAAGGACAGAAACCGTGCTTACCAAGTACGTGATATGTTGGCAAACAGTGGAAAATCACAAGCAGAAATTGATAATTTTGAGTTTACTTTTCAAAAAATGACACCAAACGGGGTCGAAAACTCAAAACATAAAATAAGCGATTTGATAGCCCAGACTGCAATTCTTGACCAACTTTCGCCAATTTGTACAGACTGTCCCGTAGCTAACGGAAAACCGTTTGGTTGTCTTGGTGCGGTAGGCTACCCAATTTCAGCAAAGTGTGAGAATTGGCTTGCTCAAATCGCAGAAGAAAGTTATAAAAAAGGAGAAGTTTATTCAATGATGCTAACTTATATCCTCGACCAAAAAGTATCAGGTAAAGAATCAGACGATGCAAGAAAGCAAGGCGACACCTTTTTTGAACTCAAAAGACCAATTGAAATAGTTTTGAGTAAAAGTTTTTTCTCAAAAAAAGCGGTTAATACAAGTCAGTTAATCGATATGATTCTTGGTGTGAGAGTTATGCAATTTACTCACATGAACCATCTTTTAATGCTTTTTGGTGGTGTATTCTTGGACGACACTCAACCAACGGACAGACCAAGCAAATTCAACGAAGACCAAAAGAAGTTTATGTATTTAGGCTTAGAACTTCCTCAGGACGCTGACAAATCAATTTACGACTTTTACCTACTGTTTCATCAAATTTTCTTGACAATGGTAAACGACGTGGACATTGCCTTTGACAGATAATTTCGTGCGACAAAAAGCACAGCCACCAACATGGGTTCCTATGTAAATAGTTTTTTGCATTTTCTTTGAAAATTTATATGGCTTATTCAAATAAGTCAATTTTTATTTTCCCTTTGATAATTTTGATAACGTAATTCCTGTCCTTAATTATTGACTTTTTTCTTTCAGCCGTCAATAAAAGGAAATGTTAGATGATTCATTCGAGTACCCACTGGTTCAAGCGTCCTCGATTGAAACCCTACTGCACTTTAACCAAAGTAAATTTTATACAAACTAACAAAACGTTGAAGAGATGAAGAATAAAATTGGTTTTAATATTGGTTTTGCCTTGATAGCATTCCCATTGGGTTTAGCATTGATTAGAGAATTTGATTTTCAAAATTTCGTATTCAGAAAGAAAGCATTAGGTTTTCTTTACCTGATAGTATTCATTATCAGCTTATTTTTAACATTCAAGAAGAAAAACGAAGAAACCGAAGAATAAAATCTATCCATCTTGATTCAAGCGTCCTTGCTTAAACCAGTTTTACCTCGTCAAATCAAAAACTGCCTTCATAATACCCTCTTCGATGGCATCGAAATCTTTTCCTCTACGCTCTAAAACGGCTTTTGCCACTTGGTTGGCTTTACGGAGATGATAGGTTTTAAATTCCCCGTTGCCCGCACTCCATGAGAAAGACGGAATGTGTCGGGGTTGAAAATCCGCCCCAAAAATATTACAATTCACTCCCACAACCGTCCCCGTATTGAACATCGTATTAATGCCACATTTGCTGTGGTCTCCCATGATGAGTCCCGCAAACTGAATGCCCGTATTTTCAAACTTCTGAGTCACGTAGCTCCAAAGTTCTACTTTAGAATAATCGTTTTTGAGATTAGAATTATTGGTATCCGCTCCCCAATTGCACCACTCTCCAATAACGGCATTGCCCATAAATCCTTCGTGTCCTTTGTTGGCGTTTCCAAACATCACCGAATTGCTAATTTCCCCGCCTACTTTACAAAACGGACCGATGGTAGTATTGGGTCGCATTTTTCCACCCATGTTAATTACAGAGTGTTCACCAATGGCAAAAGGTCCTTGAATCATCGCACCTGCTTGTACTCTTACATTTTTACCAATGTATATGCAACCTTGCGAGGCATCTAACACAGCAGCTTTAATATCCGCTCCTTCTTCAATAAAAATCTGAGATTCGTTGTAATAAGCCGTGAATCGGTCGGTGATAGGTTGTGAAGTTTTATCTTTAGTAATTCGCTCAAAATCCGCTTTTATTTGTTCGCCATTATGCCAGAAAATGTCAGTTAATTGTCTTAAAATGAGAATATTATCGTTAAAATGCTCTTCATGGGCAAAGCCTTCATAAATTAATTGACTACCTCGATAAGCTACCACCACATCATCTTTTTTCAAGGCACAGTTCGGGGCTAAATCATGAATACTGCCAAGAAGGGCTGCACTGGGACATACGGCTCCGTTGATAAAAACATTATCATCCGAAAGATTTAATGAAAATTTTGGTTGTAAATAATCTTGCGTAGCAAACGAAACGCTGGATTGCAGATAATCTTCCCATTTTTCAGTAATGGTTTGAATACCAATGCGGATTTCCGAAACAGGTCGAGTAAAAGTAAGCGGTAACAGAGCAGGACGAATAAGGGAATCGTCGAAAAGGATATAATTCATTTTTGGGATAACAAGTAAAATATTACCGTAAAATTACAATAAATTTCCTTTCTGACAGGAATATTTATGTGATTGATGATAAGTATTTCCAATCCTTTTTTGGGATTTTGGTATTCAAGATTGCCTAACAACAAAAAGGTTTCCAGCTCATTCGCCCTCAAATTTCATTTGAATTGAATTATATTTCGCTGTAAGTGTTTATTTTTTATACTTACAGCGAAATATAATTTTTTGTTTCGCTGTAAGTGCTTATTTTTGAGACTTACAGCGAAATATAATATGAAAATCATTGGTAGAAATTCAGAAGAGACTTTAATGAAAAGCCTCTTGAATAGCCCTAAATCAGAGTTTTTAGCGGTTTATGGCAGACGTAGAATTGGTAAAACGTATCTTATTAAAAACGTTTATACTGAAAATATAGCCTTTGAGTTTACGGGTACACAAAACGCCACTTTAATCAACCAATTATTTAAGTTTTGGGAAAAAATCAATGATTATTTTCCAGGCCAAGCCGCTTATGCCCCCCCTAAAAGTTGGTCGGAAGGTTTTTCATTGCTAAAAAAGTGCTTACTAAAATCCCCCGAAAAAAAGGTTATTTTCTTTGATGAAGTGCCGTGGATTGCGGGTAAACGCTCTAATTTTTTAGAAGAATTAGCCTATTGGTGGAACGATTGGGCATCTAACCAAAACTTGGTGGTGGTAGTCTGTGGTTCGGCGGCTTCTTGGATGCTCACGAAGGTAATTAACCATAAAGGCGGTTTGCATAACCGAGTAACGAAACGGCTTAATCTTAAACCTTTTACGTTGGCAGAAACCAAATTGTATCTTCAAGATTTGGGCGTGAATTGGGATAATTATCAAATAACTCAATTTTATATGGCAGTAGGTGGTGTGCCAACTTACCTCAACGAAGCCCAAGCGGGCGAAACCGTTACGCAAACGATTGATAGAATCTTTTTTGGCAACGATCATTTCATGCAAACCGAGTTTCATAGTCTCTATGCTGCTTTGTTTGAGGGTTATCAGAGCCATATCAGTATTATTAGAGCTTTGGCTGAAAAATGGCAAGGATTGAGCCGTTCTGAAATCATCAAAAGTACTAAATTAGCCGATGGTGGCGGTTTGAGCCAAGTTTTGAGCGAATTAGAGGCTTCTTCATTCATTACAAAATTATTGCCGATGGGCAAAAAACAAAAAGATGCCCTCTATCGCCTAAGTGATGAGTATTCTCTTTTTTATCTGAAATATATTGAAAAAAAATCCAAAAGTTCCAAGTACGAATGGTTGAAAATAGCCCAAACCGATACTTATAAAATTTGGTGTGGCTATGCCTTCGAAAATGTGTGTATCAGGCACGTAGAAGCGATAAAAACGGCTCTGGGGATTTCGGGAATCTATACCGAAATATCCAGTTATTGGTACAGGGGAAATGAAGAGGAGCAGGGCTTTCAGATTGATTTGCTGATAGATAGAGCCGATAATGCCATCAATATTTGCGAGATGAAATTTGTCAATGATGACTTCCGTATGACCGAATCTTATACAATACAACTCAAGCGAAGAAGAGAGGCATTTAGAAACGTTTCTAAAACTAAGAAAATGCTTTTCAATACCTTGATTACGACCTACGGACTAAAAAACGTAGAGAGTTCAGGACAGATAGACCATGTTTTAACCCTCGAAAATTTATTTGAATTGAAACAGTTTTAGAAGATATGGTATATTAATGGTTTGAGTAGTGAGCCTACGCCCATCGCACGTTGAGAAGAAGCCATTATATTTGATAGAAAAAAATCAAAAACTCATACGGCTAAGTAACCACTATTGTTAAAACAGTATTTTATTATATTGCTAAACATTAATTATGAACTGATTAATCCTCGAACATCTAACATCAAAATCAAACAATCAACTTACTATGATAACTCTTTTAAGTTCTAAATTTATCCTTCTTATTGCATGGCAACTATTTCTATTATTAAATTTTATCTCAATGCTGTGGGCTTTTGTGGATATTTCCAAAGGCAAATTGGATAGCGTTAGTAAATTGAGGTGGGTTATTATTTCTATTATTCCTTTGGGAAGCATTTTGTATTTTATCTATGGTCGCAGAGAGCAGATAGATAAATCTTAGACATCAACAAAAAAGCCTTCCAGAATGCTCTGAAAGGCTTTTTTATGATTTCGGTCAGATAGATTATTTCTTCTGTCCAAAACGCTTGTAGAATTTGTCCACACGACCCGCTGTATCTAACAATACGTTTTTACCAGTGTAAAAAGGGTGTGATTGTGAAGAAACTTCAATTTTGAAAACTGGATAAGTTGCTCCTTCAAATTCAGTAGTTTCGGTAGTGTTTACACATGACTGCGTCAAAAACTTGTAATCAGCCGATAAGTCATGGAAAACTACTGGTCTGTAATTTGGGTGAATTTCTGGTTTCATGATATTTTTTGATAGTATCAGACGATTCCCTGCCGTCTGTTTTTAGTTGTAGTATTAAAGTGTTAAAAAAGTTAAAGAGTTTTTACACTCATTATTCTTAGGAAACCTTAAATATCTACCAATTATAAATCTGGGACTGAGCCATAACTAATATAGTAAACAACTTCTTTTACTATAAAACTTTACAACTTTTATAACTGCCTCAAAAAGGACTGCAAAATTACACATTTTTTGGGTTTATCAAAAATTATTTTTATGTTAAAAGTTCCCGATTTGTAAAGAAAAGTTATCCACAAAATTTTTCAAAAAAAAATGTTTATCATTATTCTAAGTTAGATGTCCCATATCGGTCTGATTATCCAAAAGTTGTATTGTACAATACGAATAGAATAAATATTCGGATAAAATTTTGAGTATTTTTTTTCATTGTATATGGTTCAATAAATTGTTACCTTTGAAATGCAAATCACACAAACCACCAAATAGTTAAAGCTAATCTCTAAATTTTGTAAGGATATTAACATTAGATTTCACTACTCCGAATCTGTCATTAATAAATTTATGAAATAATATAGAATTAGTATCGCCCAAAACATAAGACTGTATCTAACCATTTATGCTTTGGGTTTGAAGAAATTATAAAATACCGCCCTTTGTTTTCGTTTCAATCCATTTACCCCCCAAAACCCGAGTTATTATGTACGTTATCAAAAGAGATGGCAGACGTGAGTCTGTAAAGTTTGACAAGATTACCGCCAGAATCGAAAAACTTTGCTATAGTCTCGACCCTTACTTTGTTCAGCCCTTAGATGTGGCAAAAAAAGTTATAACAGGACTTTATGATGGAGTAACCACGAGTGAATTAGACAGTTTGGCAGCAGAGACTGCCGCTTCGATGACTACCAAGCATCCAGACTATGCGGTGCTTGCGGCAAGGATTGCAATTTCGAATTTGCACAAAGAGACGCAAAAGTCTTTTTCAGCAACCATGAAACGCTTGTACAACTACATTGACCCCAAAACGGGCGAAAATGCTGCGTTGTTATCAAAAGAAGTTTATGAGGTTATTAAAAAGCACGCCGCCGAATTGGATGCTGCTATTATTTATGACCGTGATTTTGGATACGACTATTTCGGTTTCAAGACTTTAGAGAAATCTTACCTCTTGAAATTGGACGGTAAAATCGTGGAACGCCCTCAGCATATGTTGATGCGGGTAGCGGTGGGTATTCACGGGGCTGAGCTTGAGTCGGTAATTGAAACATACAACCTACTTTCTGAACGCTGGTTTACGCACGCAACGCCTACGTTGTTTAATGCGGGTACGCCCAAGCCTCAGATGTCGTCTTGTTTCTTATTAACGATGAAAGACGATTCTATCGAAGGAATTTATGATACTTTGAAGCAGTGTGCTAAAATCTCGCAGTCGGCGGGTGGTATTGGTTTATCAATCCACAATGTTCGGGCTACGGGTTCTTACATTAAAGGTACAAACGGAACATCTAATGGTATTGTACCGATGCTCCGTGTATTTAACGATACTGCTCGTTACGTTGACCAAGGAGGCGGTAAACGCAAAGGTTCATTTGCGGTTTATCTTGAGCCTTGGCATTCTGATATTTTCGATTTCCTTCAATTAAAGAAAAATCACGGGAAAGAAGAAATGAGAGCCAGAGACTTATTCTATGCTCTTTGGATTCCAGATTTATTCATGCAAAGAGTAAAAGATAACGATACATGGTCGTTATTCTGCCCGCACGAATGTCCAGGTCTTTCAGATTCTTACGGTGAAGAATTTGAAAAACTCTATACAGGCTACGAATTGGCAGGAAAAGCACGTAAGGTTGTAAAAGCTCAAGATTTGTGGTTTGAGGTTTTGGAATCACAAACCGAAACGGGTACACCTTATATGTTATTTAAGGATAACGCCAACAAGAAATCAAACCAGAAAAATTTAGGTACTATCAAATCATCTAATTTGTGTACTGAGATTATTCAATATACTTCAAAAGACGAAGTAGCGGTTTGTAACTTGGCATCTTTGGCATTGCCGAAGTTTATCAAAACTAACGAAAGAGGTTTCCAAGTTTTTGACCACCAAGGGCTTTACGAAGTTACGAAAGTGGCTACCAAGAACTTGAACAAAATCATCGACCGTAATTATTATCCTGTAGAGGAGGCTCGTACTTCTAATTTGCGTCATCGCCCGATTGGTTTGGGTGTGCAAGGATTAGCCGATGCGTTCATTATGTTGAGAATGCCGTTTGAGTCTGACGAAGCCAAACAGTTAAATAAAGACATTTTTGAAACCATCTACTATGCTTCGATGGAGGCATCAATGGAATTGGCTATCAAAGAAGGTCCTTATGAAACTTGGGCAGGTTCGCCAATCTCGCAAGGGATTTTCCAATTTGATATGTGGGGTGTTACCCCAGAGTCAGGACGTTGGGACTGGAACGCTCTTCGTGCCAAAGTGATGGAACACGGCGTGCGAAACTCATTATTGGTTGCTCCAATGCCGACGGCTTCTACCTCACAGATTTTGGGTAATAATGAATGTTTCGAACCATATACTTCTAATATTTACGCTCGTAGAGTATTGTCTGGAGAATTTGCGGTAGTGAATAAGCACCTCCTCCGTGACTTAGTGAAGTTAGGACTGTGGAACGATTCGATGAAAAATAAATTGATTTCTGCCAACGGTTCAGTACAAAATATCAACGAAATTCCTCAGAATCTCAAAGATTTGTACAAAACTGTTTGGGAAGTTAAACAAAAAGTAATTATTGAAATGGCTGCCGACCGTGGTGCGTACATCTGCCAGTCGCAGTCGTTGAATATACACATTCAAGACCCGAACTTCGGAAAACTAACCTCAATGCACTTCTACGCATGGGAAAAAGGTTTGAAAACTGGGATGTATTATCTCAGAACGAAAGCCGCAGCCGATGCTATCAAGTTTACAGTTGAGAAACAAGCCGAAGTGGCAATTGAGCAAGCCAATGTTGTGCAAGAGCATGAGATGAACTACGAAGCCTACGCTGCCAATGCAGCCGTGGCGAAGTCCTCTGCTGCCACCCTCACCGTAGGAGGCTTAGACAACATTCCAGAACAAAACTGGTCGGATATGCAATGCTCACTTGATGACCCTGATGGGTGCGAAGCCTGCGGGTCTTAAACTTTTCGAGTAACTTTTTAAAAGCCCTCAATTCTGTTTGGATTGGGGGCTTCTAAATTTTAAGATTTTAAAATTAAAATATATGACATTTATAGCAAGTGTAATTGCAAGAGATGGAGTTGCTGTCATTGCAGACTCTCTTGTTACTTCTTCCAAACAAGTAATAGAATTAAATGATTTTTTAAAATTTGTTGAAAGTAAAACAAATGGAGCTACAGAAATCCCAATAACAGTAGAGGAACTTTATCAGCTATTTCGCTCAAAAGATTCTCATACAAAAGATTATGAAGAGAAATTATTTCAATATGATAAGTACACAGCAGTAACAACAGCTGGTAATGCAATTATTAATAAAAAAAGAATTCGTGAAATTATTGAAAGTAAAGTTTTATTAAATGAACAAGCTAAACTTGAATATGAAAAGTTAAGCATTCACGAAAAACTTTTGGATTTCTGTGAATACATTGAAAACGAATTAAAGAATCATTTAAACAATGAATATAGTGTCGGTAGAACAATATTTATAATCACTCATTTTGATAAAGAAAGTAAAAAAACGGTCATTTATAAAATTGAAACAAATGAGTGTACTAAAGATGATTTGAATAATATTGGTTTCAAATTTGTAAACATTCCTGAACCTGAAACATTCAAAGTTGTATGTGATGGGCAAAATAGAATTAGTGAGAATATCTTATTTGGAGGTATTGGGAATATGTATCAGGTCACGGTTAGTACGATAAGAAAGATAAAAAATGATTTTAAACTTGGCGATGAGTTAATCAATACAGAGTATATTAATAGTGTAATTAAAGAAGTGATGCCATTGATAGATGATGATATTCATATTACTAAATTATCAGAACTAAGTTTACAACAAGCTGTTGATTTAGCTTCATTATTAATGAAAATAGAGATTGATTTTCAAAAATATACTACTAATATTCCAACAGTTGGAGGTGTAATAAAAATAGCAACTATAAATAAAGATGGATTTAAGTTTGTTAGTGGTAATGAAATAATTAAACCTAAGATTATGTGATTTGTAATAATTAATACTAATTTTGTGTTAATACAATAAAAAATGTTTAATGATACGATTCAAAATTGTTACATAAACACTTAATTAGCAGAAACAATGAGCAAAATAACATCAACTTTGAAGACTATAGATACTGATGAATTCACATCAATATTGGCAAAAAGATTCTATTTAGAATTTAAAGCAAAAGAAAATAGGGAAAAAAGACGAGATGATGTATTACTTGCAATGCTTAAATCAGGTACAAAAGGTAGAGATATTATACTTAACAATTCAAAAAAATAAACCGAAGCCCTCTTTCCGTAAGGATTGAGGGCTTCAAGATTTTAAATTTAAAGTTATGCTCACTTCTGCCGTTGTTTGTGTCTTCACAGACGACAATGCTAATTTAAATTAATGGGGTTGTCTGTGAAGACACAGACAACGGCGAGTAGATTACGCCGCCTGAATTGTCGGATGAAATTGATGAAGATGATACAGAAGATATAAAAATTACTAAGGAAAAAGAATTTAAGCAGAAAATTCAAAAAATAGATATACTACAAAAACAAACAGAATTGATTAAGGGAATTGGAGAAGTTGGAAAAGGTTTCATTGCTTTAATTGCAGGAGGCAAAGAAGAAGAAGAAGAAGAAGAACAAAATGCTGAATCTTAGAAAATAGAAAAGTAACCTCAATCAGTCGCTCGCATCTTGCGAGTGACAATTATTTTCAGTCCTCTGGACTGTATTAGGCTTGAAGCCTTCTGCCGTTGTCTGTGTCACAACCCCATTGATTGAATTGACATTGTTGTCTTCTGCCGTTGTCTGTGTCTTCACATACAACCCCATTGATTGAATTGACATTGTTGTCTGTGAAGATACAGACAACGGGGATTAGAGGTTCAGCCAAGTTAAATGCCTTATAATTCTTAACTTGATGATATTATGTGAGTAACCGAATGAATCCCAATTCACCCCTAATATTTTCTACTTTTTTATTTATCCTTTCCAAACCCTACCATTTTTCAAACTATCTCCGTATTTTTATCGACTCAATTTTTTAATCATAGACCATGAAGAAGTTTGTAGGTACAATTGCCCTATTGGCATTTTTTTTAATATTTGCCCCCGACATAAAAGCCCAATATGGTTATGGTGGTGGCTTTGGCGGTGGTGGATTCCGTAACCGTTTGCCCAGTGCAGGGGATGATGCCAAACCCAAAGAACCTAATTTAGACCCTGAGAAATTGGCAGAAGAAGACACACGGTGGATGAAGAAGAAACTAAAACTTACCGAAGAACAAATCCCGAAAGTAGAAAATATCAATATCGACTATGCTTTCAAAAGAATTGATTTGTATGAGGAAATGAAAAAGATGCAACCCCCATTTACAGAAGAAATGAGAACGAAAATTAGAGATAAATTTAATGCCATGAAAGAGGGTAAAAATAAAGATATGAAAGCCGTTTTGACGGATGAACAGTACGAAATTTATCTAAAAAAGAAACAAGACTAACCCATAAATGATGGAAATAGTGGTGGAAACTGAGCGGTTAATTTTACGAAAATTTACCCTGCAAGATGCTCCCTTTGTACTAAATTTAGTGAATACGCCTACTTGGTTACGCTTTATCGGGGACAGAAACGTGCATTCTATCGAAGATGCAGAGCGTTATTTACTCAATGGTAGCCTGAAAAGTTATCAAGAACACGGCTTTGGATTTTATGCTGTACTAACTAAAGAAAGCTTCCAGCCCGTAGGAATGTGCGGACTCGTGAAGAGGGATTCTTTGAAAGATGTAGATATCGGATTTGCCTTTTTACCCGACTCGGCGGGGAAAGGTTATGGTTTTGAAGCGGCTACTGCCACGATGAGCCTTGCAAAAAATACCTTGAAACTCAAGCGAATTATTGCCATCGTGGACCCTGAAAATGAGATTTCTATCGGACTGATTAAGAAGATAGGTCTTACCTACGAAAGAATGCTTCAACTATCTCCCGATGATATAGAACTCATGCTTTGGGGGAAGTCTTTGATGGGATAATTATCTTTATTGCTCTCCAATTAAGTAGCCAAGGCTATCGAACGTTTTTTGCCATAATCGTTTGATTTTTAGGTGATTAAATGCCACATCCTACAATCCCAATCCTTTCTTATGCTAACATCCTTTTCAGAAACTGCTTTCAAAGATTTATTCGAGAACTTTGCTCAAGTGGGCAAAATAGTTTGGATTGGTGTTCGTCCGCAAACTCGCCAGCCTATGCAAATTGTGAAAGAAGTTTTCGCTCATATTGGTGGTTTGGAAGGCGACCGTTCAAATAAAGGAAACGCCGAGAGTAAACGCCAAGTAACCCTGATTCAACATGAGCATTTACAAGCGGTAGCTTCCTTTCTAAATAAAGAAAGTATTGACCCTGCATTAGTTCGTAGAAATATCGTTGTGAAAGGAATTAGCCAGTATTGGCGAGGCAGTACTGGAAATGACAGGCTTTTGTTTTCCGTGTAGCAGAATGGAAGAAAATCTTGGGCATGGTGGTTATAATGCCATGCGTGGGCATGGGGGTATTAATTGTAAAGTAATCAAGGAAGGAAAGATTAGTATAAATGATGAACTACGAGTACTTTAACTTTAGCCAGAATCATATAGTTCTAAGAAAATCTAATGAAAAATTAATCGTCCTCATGTAAGAAATTCATAACCATAGCTGTTGTATTTAATGGAGACCATCCATCTGTAAACCCAAAAAGCTATTTATGAATCTATTGTTGAGGAAAATAATCAGTCGTTTAGTTTTAAAGAATAAAGAGAAGAATTTACGCAATCTCTCGTCATATCGCTTGGCAAAAGCCTATTTTCAACTACGTGCTTATGTAGCCGTTCCATCAAAGATTTTATTCTGATTACTGCGGGTATTTTTTCGGCATCTTTTGGCTTCAAAGGCTTTTTACTAACCAATCACTTCATTGATGGTGGTGCTACGGGTATTTCCTTACTGGTTTCTGCCCTTACGGGTGTTCCGTTGTACATCCTAATTATTAGTATCAATATTCCCTTTATTATCCTTGGTTATAAAACCTTGGGCAGACAGTTTGCCTTGAAAACTACCTTAGCCATATCTGGCTTGGCATTGTGCGTTGCTACGGTTCACTTTCCGAATGTAACTGACGATAATCTGTTGGTAGCTATTTTCGGTGGTTTTTTCTTGGGTGCTGGCATTGGTTTATCCGTTCGAGGAGGGGCTGTTATTGATGGTACGGAGGTATTAGCCATTTTCTTGAGCAAAAAATTAGGCACTACCCTCGGCGATATTATCATTGTCATCAATGTTTTAATATTTTCTACGGCGGCTTATTTTCTCTCGATTGAAATTGCCCTTTATTCTATGATAACCTACATGGCGGCATCAAAAACCCTTGATTTTATCATTGAGGGCATTGAGGAGTACATTGGTGTAACGATTGTTGCTTACCAAAGCGAGGAAATTCGTCAGATGATTATTAATGAAATGGGGCGAGGAGTAACCGTTTACAATGGCAAACGGGGGTATGGTAAAAAAGACGAAACCAAACCTGTAGATATTATTTACACCGTGATTACTCGGCTTGAATTACGGAAACTCAACGCTGAAATTCAGCGGATTGAACCTACGGCTTTTGTAGTGATGAATAGCGTGAAAGATACAAAGGGCGGTATGATAAAACAACGCCCTCTGAAGCATTAATATTATTTTCTAATTCCTTGATTTTTAAGCATTTCCTCAATTTGATTGACCATTGCAATAGAGGCTTCGATTTCATCTTTTTTGATAGCAACGCTTTCAATATTAAATCCGAAAGGAATATTTTTAGTAGAACAATAATGGATAAGTTCTTCGGCGATGTGCAAACACACTTCTACCGAACGCTCTAAAATATTTTCAGAAGCCATCAATTCTTCTTTCAGAGTATCAGGAATATGAATGCCGAGCCACTCCATAAATCGGAGTGTTCGTTTTGAACCACAGGCAGTTAGCGTAAAAATCAGAGTAGGGAAAGGATGATTTTGAACTTTGCAAGTAGTTTCCAAAGCATCAATCATATTTTTGGCATAGTCTATATTAAAAACACACTGAGAAATGAAAAAGGAAACTCCGTGAGTCATTTTATCAATAATACGAATGTCTTCATCGTTCAGTACGGCGTGACGTTCGGGAATGGTGACAGCTCCAATTACCGAATTATCTTGGTGTTTATTCCAAATTTGATAAGCCTCTGGCAAACTGGTAACAGGTTGAAAATCAGGTGAAGGAACACCCACAAACACGGGTGAAAAATCATGAGCAACTACGTCTTCCAGCCACATCGCTAATTCTTCTTGAGTGAATTTACTGGCTGGTCTGTAAATGATTTTAGGAATACTCAGAGCCTGAAGGTGCTGCGTGGCAAACTCAAAAGGGTCTAAAGCCGTGATAAAAGGAAATGGGCGTTCTTCGTCCGTTCTGGCAGATTCATCCTGTACATCATACACCACCAAAGCGTCAATATTGAGTCCCTGAAGTCTCAATAATGTTTTTTCTGCGATTTCCTGTACCCTTTCAGGTTCAGTATGGGATTTTGGTGGCGTGATTCCGTATAATAATATACCCGATTCTTTCGACTTAATTTTATTTGAAAACATACAATTTACAGTAATTAGTGTACAAAGGTAGAACGAGTTATGATTTTTTCAAAAGTTGATACGCTCAAATTT
The DNA here is from genome assembly GCA_025454855.1 of Arcicella sp. Classification (GTDB taxonomy): domain Bacteria; phylum Bacteroidota; class Bacteroidia; order Cytophagales; family Spirosomataceae; genus Arcicella. The sequence continues at coordinate 15,099 of JALONS010000092.1, read as the reverse complement.
ATTTTATCTACTATTTTACTTTAAAAATAGATAAATAATCTATTATAGTATTATATTTAAAATAATATATCTACTAAAAATCAATATAATAGTTATTGTAAGAATTATAAAGAGTATAATAAAATAGGGCTAAACCCACATGGTTTAGCCCTATTTTATTTTGAAGGATGTCATCATTAGCCTTTTGGGAAAAGACCATAAAAAAATTTGTAGGAACAAATTTATGTCTTTTTAATATTACTGTAAAAAAGACGAAGGTCTGTTTTAGCTAACAATTCATTCATTTTATTAAGTTTATCCTGAACTACTTCTTCCTCAGTAGCGTATTTTGATACTGATTTAACAGACTTTTGCGATAATATTTTTTCTACTGTTTTCATCTAATTATTTGATAAATTAAACTCTTTGGAATAACCCAGCATTATTTTAACATGAACAGGAATGCGTCAAACGATGTATTTGGTTTAAATGGGTACAAAATACCATCTTTTATTCCCATAATATTAAACAACTTTAAGGCACTCTCAAGTTCACGTGCAATAGCGATACGATATAAGCGAGTCCTTTCGGGGCTACTACCACTAAAAGCAACTCCACAATTTGGATGACTTTGAAAAAATACTTCCATTGTACGAAATACAGTAGCTAATACTTTTTTCATGTCCTTATTTTTTGTTTGAACAATATCACTTTCCGAACCATCGGCGAGTATATCTAATAAGGCAAGGTTGTAAATTCCATCAAATTGGGTTTTTGAAAAAATAATAACTTTTTCTACTTTTTTATCGTTACTGACACTTACAAACTTAAATCGAACAGCATTATCAAATATTTCAAATGGGTAATATGGTGTATCCATGTGTATAATGGGGTGTAGTAAATTTATAGAGTTTAATACAATGCTTACACATCTATCTTCGCATACTTGGCATTCTTCTCAATAAATTCACGTCTTGGTGGTACTTCATCACCCATGAGCATCGAGAACAAGTGGTCAGCTTCGGCGGCTGATTCTATCGTAACTTGCTTCAAAGTACGGGTTTCTGGATTCATCGTGGTTTCCCACAATTGTTCGGCGTTCATTTCTCCCAAACCTTTGTATCGTTGAATACCCACTAAATCTTCACGTCCGCCATCGGCTAATCTCTTCACGGCCATCTCACGTTGGGTTTCCGTCCAGCAATATTCCATTTTTTGTCCTTTTTTCACTTGATAAAGTGGAGGTTGGGCAATGTAAATATAGCCGTTATCCAAAAGGTCTTTCATATAACGGAAGAAGAACGTAAGGATAAGCGTCCGAATGTGCGAACCATCCACGTCGGCATCGGTCATGATGATTACCTTATGATAACGAAGTTTATCCGTATTCAAAGCTCTATCGTCGCCATCTCTACCAAAACTTACACCCAAAGCTGTAATCATATTTTTGATTTCTTCGCTTTCGTAAATTTTGTATTCTTGGGCTTTTTCCACGTTCAAAATTTTACCTCTCAATGGCAAAATAGCCTGATACGCACGGTTACGTCCTTGTTTGGCAGTTCCACCTGCTGAGTCCCCTTCCACTAAGTATAATTCGCAAAGTGTTGGGTCATTATCTGAGCAGTCGGCAAGTTTACCGGGAAGTGAATTTCCTCCCAAAACAGTCTTGCGTTGTACCATTTCACGAGCTTTACGGGCTGCATGACGTGCTTGTGCGGCTAAAATCACTTTTGCCACAATCTGACGGGCTTCTTTGGGGTGTTCTTCCAGCCAAGTCTCTAACATATCAGACATCGCTGCTGATACTGCCCCTGATACTTCACCGTTACCAAGTTTAGTTTTGGTTTGTCCTTCAAATTGTGGTTCGGCAACTTTAACCGAAATTACAGCGGTTAGTCCCTCACGGAAGTCGTCACCCGCTATATCAATTTTAAGTTTTTCTAAAGCTCCCGACTTATCAGCGTAGTTTTTCAAAGTACGGGTTAATGCTCCACGGAAACCTGCTACGTGCGTACCGCCCTCGATGGTATTAATGTTGTTTACATACGATACCACATTTTCGGAATAAGACGTATTGTACATCATGGCTACCTGTACGGGTACACCATTTTTATCGCCTTCCATGAAAATAGGTGCTTCGATGAGCTTTTCACGGGTTGAATCTAAATACAATACAAATTCACTCAGACCACCCTCTGAGAAAAATAATTCATTACGAGGTTCACCTTTATCGTCCAACTCACGGAGGTCAGTCAAATATATTTTGATACCTGCATTCAAGAAAGAAAGTTCTCTCAAACGTCCCGCTACGGTATCGTATTTATATTCGGTAGCCGTGAAAATACTATCATCGGGTTTGAAATGTACCGTTGTACCAGTGCGGTCAGTAGTACCTACTTCCTTCACGGGGTACTGTGGTACACCGATTTTATATTCTTGTTGAAAGATTTTACCTTCACGATATACGTTTACTCTGAGGTCGGTAGAAAGGGCATTCACACAAGACACCCCTACGCCGTGCAAACCACCTGATACTTTGTAGGTATCTTTATCAAATTTACCCCCAGCGTGGAGTACGGTCATTACTACTTCTAAAGCGGACTTTTTCTCTTTCGAGTGCATCCCCGTTGGAATACCCCGTCCGTTATCTTCAACTGTGATAGAGTTATCAGTATTAATGGTTACTTTGATGGTATCGCAGTGTCCAGCAAGGGCTTCGTCTATTGAGTTATCAACAACTTCCCAAATGAGGTGGTGGAGACCTTTAATGCCTGTATCACCGATGTACATGGAAGGGCGTTTACGCACAGCCTCCAAGCCCTCAAGGACTTGGATATTATCGGCACCATAATTTGCTTTTTGATTTTCTTCTGGTTCTTGAAATTCTGACATATTCTTGATTGCGGATTTCAGACGGTGAATTTTGAATTATTTTCTCTCAAACGTCTCTTTTCCTTCATTGTATTTTATAATCTTTTAGGATAGTTTTTTATTTGTCTTCGTAATGGTCTTTACAGCGAATGATAATGATTTCATCATTAGTAATTTGATACAATAAGCGGTGTTTATCATTAATTCTCCTTGACCAAAAACCACTATAATCATGCTTTAGTGCTTCGGGTTTACCTTTACCTTCAAATGGATGTTTTTGTATATCACTTATCAAGTCAAAAATCTTTTTGATGAGTTTAGGTTCTGACATCAGATGTGCTTGAATGTGTTCTTGAGCCAAATCTTATAAAATAAGCCTTCTCATTTTTCTATTTTTTCAAGCGTTTCTTTTACAAAAATATCCCATTCTTCAGGAGTATAAACAGTGATATTTTTACGCTCTCGAACATTCTGGATTGATTTCATGATTTCACTGTGCATTACAGGATTATCCATCAAATACTCCGTATCATCTGCATATTTCTTTCTCTTAATAGGCAAGGGAGTTTCTATCATCTTTTTTACTTCTTTGCGAACGGATGAAGGAAGTTTTTTAAAGGCGGCATAAAAGGCTTCTGCTACCTGATGAGTTGATACTGAATTGTCCATAAAAACGGCTGTTTTCTTAGAAAAAGTAAAAATACAAAAAAACTACCGTACCAACTAACGTTTGTGGATTTTTGAGGGAAATTTGAGCCTAAAAACGGCTATTTTTTTAATATTTGTCATTTGGTTTTTTTATACTTGTTTTTAATCTGATGGATTCCCTCAAAATATTGTACTTTTGCCAATAGATTACGGACACTATTCTTTTACTTTCAATCTGGCAGCAAACCGTTCGCTAATTGTTTATTTCAACTTTCTAATCCATGAAAATAAGTGTTGTCATTATTACCCTTAATGAGGAGCGAATTCTTGAGCGAACTCTCAAAGCTATTCATGGATGGGCAGATGAAATTATTGTGGTAGATTCTGGCAGTACAGACCGTACCGTTGAAATTGCCCAACAGTACGATTGTAAAACCATGCATAGAAAATTTGATGGTGATGGCCCTCAGAAGCATTTCGGGGTAAATCAAGCCCTGAATGATTGGGTATTTGTATTAGATGCCGATGAGGAAGTAACACCCGAATTACGTTCAGAAATAGAATCATACTTTGCTCAAAATCATGAATTTACGGGTTTTTATGTACCTATTTCTTTAATTTTTTTAGGACGTTTGATGCGTTATGGAGCGGAGTATAAAATGCCTCATTTAAGACTCTTCAATAAGAAATTTGGTAATTTCAATGACAAATTTGTGCATGGCGGAGCGGTGGTAGATGGTAAATTAACTACTTTTGAAAACCACGTTTTGCATTACAGCTACAAAGACCTCCACGATTACCTCCAAAGATTCAACTATTATACCACTCGCACAGCTAAAATGATGTACGATGCAGGTAAAAAAGGAGCCATAGGGCAAGTAATTTTTCGTTTCCCGATTACCTTTCTAAAGGAGTACTTTCTGAGAAAGAATTTTCTAAATGGTTATCCCGGTTTTGTTTGGGCGATACTGTCAGCGATGTACCCCGTTGTGAAATATGCCAAATTGCGTGAAATGTGGCAACAAAAAAAATAAAATAATCATGGCGAATACTTAACGAAACAAAAAAGCTGTTTGAGTAATCCTGATAATTTAAACGACACTTTGAGTCCTTTTAATCAATTGATTATCTGCTGGTTGCATTCCAAACATCGAAATACTAACAACTATTTATGATATACATTTTTATTTTCTTGTTATTGGTCTTAGGGTTCTTTATCATAAAGTACAGCTTTTTGATTCCCGAAAAAAAAGGTATTCCCGTATTGATGTACCATAAAATTGATGAGTATCAAATTACAATTAACGAATTGATTGGATTTTTAGAAAATAAAACTACGTTGCCCCAAAATCCTGTGCTTATTACGTTTGATGATGGCTACGTAAATAATCTTACGTTGGCATATCCTTTACTCAAGAAGTATCAAATGAAAGCCACTATATTTTTACCAACGGCGTATCTTGGAGGTATGAGTTCTTGGTATGATGGTGGGGCAATGTTGATGACTTATGAGCAGCTAAAATTGATGGATACTGGTGTAATTGAGTTTGGGCTACATTCACACAAACATCCTAATTTCAAGCATTTAAGTATTGAACAAATGCGTGAAGAGATGCTAACAAATCAACAAATATTAGCTCAAAATGGTATCACTTACACGCCCGCCTTTGCGTACCCGTATGGGGGACGACCTAAGAAAAAAGAGGCTTCCCAAGCCATGAAAAAGATGTTTGCTGAAATAGGAATTAAAGCGGCTTTTAGGATTGGTAATAAAGTAAATTCATTCAAGCCCAAAGATGTTTATGAATTGAAACGGATTGATATACAAGGGAATGATTCTTTTTGGGCGTTTAAAACAAAACTAAAAAAAGGGAGGGTTAAACTTCTGTAATACGAGCATTTTTCCTACGAAAATAAAACTTTGTGAAATCAAAAAATGAAAATCCTTGAAATAAATACCGAACCCTCATGGCGTGGTGGCGAACGACAAACTTACCTCAATATGTTGGGTTTTCGGGAATTAGGATTAGACGTAGAACTTTTAGCTAAACACGGTGGAACGTTAGCTCAAAAGTCGGCAAATGCTGATTTTCAGACTCATGCCATTCAAAGCCGTTGGGAAGGTTTGAAGTTTCTGATTCGCAATGGAAAAAATTACGATATTCTTCACGCTCAAACGTCAAAAGCACAACTTTTAGCGGTTCTGAGCAAACCGTTTCATCAACGTCCTGTGGTGTATAGCAGGCGAGTCAATTTTAAGATTAGTGGTTTTTTTACAAAATTAAAATATCATTTTACCGATAAAGTAGTAGCTATCACGAATGAAGTACGGAAAAATATAGAGAATTTTGGGGTAAAGAACGTTTCTGTTATTACGGATGTAGTTGAAATCCAGAATATCAATAAGCCAAGAGCAAAAGATTTTATTCTGAAAAATAATTGGCAAAACAAAAAAATCATTGCTACCGTAGCAGCTTTTACCGAAGAAAAAGACCCCAAAACTTTAGTAAAATCAATTGCTCATTTGAAAACCCTGCGGAACGATTTTGTATTCCTGCATTTTGGCGAAGGGAAATTAAAAGAAAGCAGCCTACAAATAGTTAATGATTTGAAAATCAATGAGGTATATCAGTTTGTAGGATACCATGAAGATATTCAAGATTTTTATTCCGTATTTGATGTATTTGTACTTACTTCTCAGCAAGAGGGTTTGGGAAGTAGTATTTTAGATGCTTTTATTCAGCGTGTTCCCGTGGTGGCTACTCGTGCGGGAGGTATCACCGAAACCGTTGAAAATCAGGGTATTCTTTGTGATATTGGCAATGCTGTACAAATTGCCGAAGGACTCCATCGACTATTGAATGACCAAGAATTACGGGATAATTTTACGCAAAAAGCCTATCAAACCGTAACCACCAAACACAGTAATCAACGGATAGCGGAGGCTTATTTTAAGGTGTTCACTGAATTATTGTCATAAATTTTTCGTTTATTTGTTTAGCCAATTAAATTTACCAAGTCTATGAATGCGATTAGAGAATACGTAGATGTTCAACAGGGAAATATAGTTCAGTTTCAACTTCCTGATGATTTCAAAGCTACCCGAGTAGAGGTGATTGTTTTGCCTTTTGAGAATATTTCAAATGACGATAAATCAGATAAAAAAACGGGATTATCACGATTGAGAGGCATCATGAAGAAACAACCAATTGAGGTAATCGAGAAAGAAATAAATGATTTAAGAAACGAATGGGAACGCAATATCTCTTAGACACCAGTGCCATCAGTAAATACCTCAAAGAAGTCTTCTCAGAAAATGGTCTTATTTTCATGGATTCAGTTATTGAAAATAACCTTCCTAAAATTTCTGTGATTACCCAGATAGAATTATTAAGTTGGAAAATTGATGATTTTGATGATAATATTATCGTAGAAAATTTTATTAAAGGTTCAAAAATATTTTCATTGAGCGATGAAGTAATTACCCAGACCATTTCTCTCAGACGAAAATACAAAATCAAAACACCTGACGCAATCATTGCTGCCACAGCTCTGGTAAATAATTTAACACTCATCACTGATAACGACCGTGACTTCTTGAATATCAAAGACTTACAAGTTATCAATCCGAATACAGTCCATTGAAAACATACCTTCGCATATTGGGTTTTGCACCCATCAAACGTTATTTTTTGCCATTTCTAATAGCATCCATTCTGTCGAGTATTTTCGGAATCTTGAATTTTACCCTCATTCAGCCCTTGTTAGAGGTACTTTTTACCAAAAATGCAGTTCAGATTGTTCCCAAGCCCTCTGGGAGTTTTTCCATTGAGTATTTTGTTAGTTTATTCAATCATTATCTTACTAAAGTAGCGGTTGAAAAAGGCAAAATTCAAGCACTTTGGTTTGTGGCAGGGGTAATTCTTGGGTCGGTGTTTTTGGCTAATTTCTTTAAATATTTATCCGCTTTGGTTATTGAAAATTTTAAAGGAAAAACCGTTTTAAACATTCGTCAAGCCGTTTTTGAGAAAACCTTGCATTTGCACTTAGGTTTTTTTTCTAATGAACGTAAAGGTAATCTCATTTCTCATATTACCACCGATGTTCAAGAAATTGAAAATTCGGTAGGGCGAGCATTTTCCGCCATTTTTAAAGAGGTATTTACTTTTGTGAGTTTCTTTTTTGCTCTTTTTTATCAATCTACTCAACTTACGCTTTTTTCGCTGATTGTTATTCCTCTGGCTGGTTTATTGATTACTACGGTCAATAAAAAACTCTTGCAAGATGCCCAAGAGGTACAACAACGCCAAAGTAATTTATTTACCGTTTTGGACGAAACCCTCGGCGGAATGCGGGTTGTAAAAGGATTCAATGCGGAGAAATTTATCAAAAATCGTTTTCATAGTGAAAATCAGGGCTATTTTAGTTCTTGGTTACGCATGAGCTACCGCCAACAAGCCCAAATTCCGCTCACTGAATTTATGGGCGTACTCACAGTAACGGGTATTTTAATCTTTGGGGGTTCTTTAGTTCTCTCTGGAAACTCTACGATGTCGGCTTCTGGGTTTCTTACCTACATTATTTTGTTTTCGCAGGTAACTCGCCCAGCCAAAGAAATCGCTAATGCTGTTTCTGGGATTCAACGGGGTGTGGCGGCAGCAGAACGAATTTTTGGTGTTCTTGACTTCCAAAATAATATTACAGACAAAAAACAAGCCATTGAAATACAGGAACTTGCACAAGAAATCGAATTTAAAAGTGTTTCTTTTGAGTACGAAGAAGGCACAAAAGTATTAGACGATATTTCGTTTACCATTGCTAAAGGCAAAACCGTTGCTTTGGTGGGTTCGTCGGGTGGAGGGAAATCCACGATTGCTGATTTAGTTCCCAGATTTTATGACCCAACCGAAGGACATATTTTCATTGACGGTAAAAACCTAAAAGACTTATCCCAACAGTCACTCCGAAATTTGATGGGGATTGTTACGCAAGAATCAATTTTATTTAATGATACCATTGCCAATAATATTGCTTTCGGTACGCAACATTCTGAACGTGAAATTATAGAAGCTGCCAAAATTGCCAATGCTCATCAATTTATTACCGAAACTTCCGAAGGTTATGAAACGCTCATTGGCGACCGAGGCGGCAAACTATCGGGTGGGCAACGCCAGCGTTTGAGCATTGCCAGAGCTATTCTAAAAAATCCACCCATCCTGATTTTAGATGAAGCCACCTCTGCTTTGGATACAGAGTCGGAGAAATTAGTACAAGAAGCATTGGCTAATTTGATGAAAAACAGAACCACTTTAGTGATTGCTCACCGCCTGAGTACCATTCAAAATGCAGATGAAATTTTGGTGATTCATCAAGGAAAAATCATCGAACGGGGTACGCACGAAAGTCTTTTACAAATCGAAGATGGATTTTACCGTAAACTCAGTACGATGCAAGGGTAAAATACCTACCCACCGCTCCTACAATATCCGCAATTTAGCAAAACTTAAAAGCAACGTTTTTTCTCCTACGCTGCCTTCAAACTGAATGATGGCTTTGCGGTCGGTGCCGTTTACATCTATTTTTTTTACCTTTCCAAAACCAAATTTTAAGTGTTCTACACGGTCGCCTTCGGCTAAGTTTTTGGTATCGCTTGGGCTAAAATCGGTGGAAGGTTTATACGTATCACCCACCACCGCAGGGCGTTGGGCAGCACTGGGTCTGATTAAATTTGCGGCTGAAGTTTTAGTATCGGGTGTATTGAAATCAGGCATTTTTTGCTCTCGGTTCGACATCCTGACAAATCCTTGTGGCAGACGCTGTGTTTCTTCTACGGCACGACGAATATTTTTGGCAAACTGTAAATATTTAGGGTCTATTTCATCCAAGAATCGGCTTGGTTCACAGGGTTTTAAGCGTCCCCATTGGTAACGAGTTTCCGCATAAGACATGATGAGTTTTTTCTCGGCACGAGTCACCGCTACGTAAAATAAACGACGTTCTTCTTCTAAATCTGCCCGACTCTGGAGCATCATTTGGCTTGGGAATAGGTCTTCTTCCATACCTACCACATATACATGATTAAACTCCAAACCCTTCGCCCCGTGAATGGTCATCATCGTGACACGGTCGTTGTCGCCATCGGGGTCGTCTTCGTCGGCAGTGGTCATTAAAGATACCGTTTGCAAGAACGTCGCCAAGTTTTTTTCATCGGGTCCCGTATCAGGATTATCCACAAATTCTTTGATAGAGTTCAGTAATTCTTGTACGTTTTCGTAGCGAGAAAGTCCCTCAACGGTCTTATCATCGTGCAATTCTTTCAGTAACCCCGATGCTTTGGCAATGTGCGAAGCCACTTCATAAGCATCTTTTTTCTGGGCTTCCACCATGATTTTGAACGATTTAATCAAATCGGCAAAACCTTCGATGGTATCGGCAAAACGTCCTGCTTGGTACTGTTTAATATTAGCTACTACCTGCCAAACGGGAATCTGTTGCTCGGCGGCGGTGATGGTAATTTTAGCGATAGTGGTATCACCAATACCTCGTTTGGGTAAATTAATGATGCGTTTGAATGCTTCTTCGTCGTTTTGATTGATGACAAATCTGAAATAAGCTAATAAATCCTTGATTTCACGACGTTGGTAAAAGGAAAGTCCTCCGATGATTCGGTATTTGATGTTGAGTTTTCGGAGAGATTCTTCAAAAGTTCTTGATTGGGCGTTGGTTCGGTACAAAATGGCAAAATCGGTATTTCGTAGCCCCAAATTCATTTTTGATTCAAAAATATGCGTTGAAACTAAACGTCCTTCTTCATTATCAGAACTTGCCTTGACCAACTCAATCAGCGAACCTTCTTCGTTTTCGGTAAAAACATTTTTCTTTAACTGGTTTTTGTTTTTAGCAATAATTGAATTTGCCGCTTCAACGATATTTTGAGTAGAACGATAATTTTGTTCGAGTTTGATAGTGGTAATATTGGGGTAATCTTTTTCCAGATTCAGGATGTTATCAATGCTCGCTCCACGAAAAGCGTAAATGGATTGAGCGTCATCACCCACAACGCATAAATTCCGTGAAATATCCGATAACTTCTTGACAATCAGATATTGAGAAACGTTGGTATCCTGAAACTCATCCACCATCACGTACTTAAATTTTCGTTGGTATTTATCCAAAACGGCAGGGTGGTCTCTGAAAAGCAGATTGGTATTGTAAAGCAAATCATCAAAATCCATCGCATTGGCTTGGAAACAGCGAGTGGCGTAAATTTTATAGAGTTTCCCCATTTCGGGTAACTTTGCCGCTGCATCATCCGCCGCAATGACGGGATTATTCACGTAGTCATCTGGACCAATCAGACGGTTTTTTGCTCCTGAAATGCGATTAAAAACTACGTTTGGTTTATAGATTTTATCATCCAGCCCACGCTCTTTGACAATACTTCTGATGAGCGATTTGGAGTCGTCGGTGTCATAAATAGAGAAGTCGGAAGTGTACCCCAAATGCTTACCATCAAAACGGAGAATTTTAGCAAAAACTGAGTGAAAAGTACCCATCCAGAGGTTTTTGGCTTCGTTACCAATCACTTTTTCGATACGCTCACGCATTTCACCCGCCGCTTTATTGGTAAAAGTCAGGAGAAGAATCTGAAATGGGTCAATCCCTTTTTCAATGAGATATGCCGTGCGATAAGTGAGTACCCGAGTTTTGCCCGAACCTGCCCCCGCAATAATCATTAATGGCCCGCTGATATGTTGTACCGCCTCTTGTTGCGGTTGATTTAATCCTTGTAAATAATCCATTACTTTGTTTTCTTGCCTATTATTGCATAGTATATTTACAAAAATACAAAAAAGGACTTGCCATCTTGCTAAAAATGCTAAAACAAACTTTCATAGAACTGCTTAGCCGATATACCCATGACCAAGATTTAATAACAAAATTTTGGACTGAAATTGAGCAAAACTACACCCAGCCCAAACGATATTATCACACCCTGAACCATTTGGAGCATCTGTTGCAGCAATTGACGGAAGTAAAATCGTTATTGAAAGATTGGGACGTAATGCTTTTTTCCCTTTATTATCACGATGTTATTTATAATGCCCTGAAATCGGATAATGAACAAAAAAGTGCCGAATTAGCCGAAAAACGCATGAATGAAATAGGCGTTCCTCCATCAATGATAACCGATTGCAAAGCACAAATCATGGCAACGAAAGCTCATTTTTGGAGTGAAAATGCAGATACTAATTTCTTCACTGATGCCGACCTTTCGATATTGGGGCAATCTTGGGAGGTATATTCACAGTATTTTCAGCACGTCAGAAAAGAATACAGTATTTACCCAGATTTTATGTATAATTCGGGCAGAAAGAAGGTTTTGAAACACTTTTTAGCGATGGAAAAGATTTTTAAAACCGCTTATTTTTATGATAAATTTGAGCAACAAGCACGGGTTAATTTGGAAAAAGAATTAAAATTATACTAAGCGAAAGGCGATTAGCGAACAAGCGAGTTACACAGAGCGAAAAGCGATTGGCGAACAAGCGAATAAAGAAATCACTAATTCACTCAATCACTAATAAATAATCAAAATTAAAAATGCAGACCAGAAAAATTAGAGAAAACGAAAAAGCATTAATCGTATTTTTATTGGAAAGTCTTGGTTTAAACGTAGCCGATTTCCCAATCAGTGAAGATGTTTTTGAGTACGAAGGAGGGAAAATGGGAAGTATCAGCCTCAATAATAACCCTGACAGTTATGCGGGAGATTTAATGCAAGTAGAATACACCGATACCGACGGCACGCCCGTATTAATTACCCTGACAGTAGATGACCAAGGGGAACTTTTGGATTTGGATTTTTGGAAAACAGATTTCTCTAAACTTCTAAAATATCCGTCTGTTGAAGAAATTATTTTTAGGGAAGATTCAAGCGAAGATGCTTGAAACAGAGGGGGCGTTTGTTGATGTTTTAGTAAGGCTTTAGCCTGTGAAAAAGGTTCAAGCGAGGACGCTTGAACCAGAGGGGGGGGGTGTCTTTCTTGTTACGCCATTACCGCAACAATATTTAGTGTCTGTTTTGCCAAAGTAGTGTTTCCTGAAACCTTTACTTTGTCTGTTACTTGTTCGGGTTTCCAACTTTTTGAAAATAACTTCCAAACTGTTTCGGGGTCAATGATTACCTTAGCGTGAGTATCAATATTTTTACTTTTGTCTAACACCCAACCTTTATCCGTTTTTATAATATTCCAAAATCCGCCAATATCTGTGCTTACTTCAATAGAAACTGTTGTTCCGTTTTCTGCTGAAACATTACTGAACGTATGAGGAAAAGCAAACATAAAAGTATCAACAAATGGATAAAACAACTCCTTTGTCATAATTCCTTGCCTGCCAACTGCGTCCCTAATTTGTTGTTGGTGTAAAAATTTTTCTGTGTATTCTCTCGCTATGTGAAACCAATTAGGCGAAATTTCTTGTCCTGCCCATGCTACTGAAAAAATAGCATTGTCAAACGGATTAAGTGTTTTTAAATGCTCGGTATACTCTTTTCCTGTAATTTCTAAGAGGTTGGTAATTACCTGTGGGCTTAGTCTTTTAGTAGCACTTGTCCAAGATATATTCAATTTATTAAGAAAACCTATAAGGTCTTGATAAGATTGTATATTTTCAGGTTTCTCTCCAAAATAACTATCTCTTGACGTAGATAATCCTCTCAAATTTCCGTCAAGTAAATGAGAAGCCACGTCTTTTACCTTCCAAAGTTTAGCAACCGTTTGACTATCCCATTCTTCCAATGATAGAGATTTTAAAAGTTCTATCAGTTTTCTGTCTAAAATGGAAAACAAATGCAAGGTTTCTATTTTAATTTCATTTGTCATTTTAGGTTCGTTTTTTAAGATAACGCACAACCTATCCATTTATCCAACCCACAATTTTACAAAACCAGAGTTAGACGAAGTTGAGGGGGTAGCGAAAGCTAAGAGAACCCCATTAAAGAGTGAATGACAAGAAAATGAAAAATTCTTGCGTAAATCTTCGATTTCCGCTGGCTTTTTTCATGGTTTTTCCTTAGCTTTATGCTTCTTCTATCAAATAAATTCTCTCCAGAAGCCTTAAAGCTAAGGAAAAATTGCTTGGCTGAACGTCCCCCCCTCAATTTTGTCTAACTCATAAATATACGCAAGTTTTAGTTAATACCGCACCACTTTAAAATACTAAAATGTTAATATTTATAACACTGCGGTACTGATGCGTATCTTTCATTGTTGTTAAAGATAATAAAATTCAGATTGTCACAAAATAGCATCCTTCACTTTGTCTTTACTCACCGAAATAATGATACCAATCATTGCCCCCGTAAACAAAAGGGAACTTCCACCCATACTCAATAGGGGTAACGGTTGTCCCGTAACGGGTCCTAAACCCGTAGCTACACCCATGTGTACCATTGCCTGAATAACCAAACTAAAGGTAAGCCCAGCCGATAGCAACCCCCCGAAGGCTCGCCCAGAACTATCCACGGCTTTCATGCCTCGGTACAAGAGCCACAAATACAAAATCAATACGAAGAGGCCGCCCAACATTCCCCATTCTTCAATGATGATGGCATAAATAAAATCTGATTCTGATTCACTCAAAAAATATCGTTGCTGGCTTTTACCCGGTCCCTTTCCTGCAATACCCCCATTGGCAATGGCAAAATAACTCCTTTCTATTTGATAATCAGCATCTTTATCGGCGTCCTTTTTCTTCTTGCCCTTGATGTTATTGACGTAATTAGCGATACGGTTACGGGCGGTTTCAATCCGAGAACCCGTACCCGTCATAACCAATATAGTTCCGAACATGAAAATTCCCGCAAGGGTCATTGCCAAGAAATTCACGGGTACTCTTCCAATAAACATCAATAAAAAACACGTCGCAAATAACAGCACCGACGTAGAAACGTTGGTGAGGGCAATACAACCACAAACGATGATGATTTTAACCGCCATCGGTAATACATCTTTGAAGGTATATTCAAGATGTTGTCGGCGTGCCAACATGGAAGCCAAATTGGTAATGAGCGATAATTTAGCAATATCGGAAGGCATGAAAGTCATACCGCCGAGGTGAATCCAGCGGTTGGCATTATTAATACCATGCTCAAATTTATAAGCGTACAAGAGCAAAGCAATGGAAAGAAAAACCCCAATATTAGAATAATTAGCGATTTTGTGGTAATCAAAACGGTGAAAAAACCACATAGCTCCCAAGCCAAAACACATATAGGCAGTGTGTTTGACAACGTGAAAAAATATAGCTCCATTGCTCTGAATTACTAAACGCCCAGAGGCACTCGCCACCACAATTACACTAATAATTGACAAGGCAGCAATAATCGTCCAGATTTGATAATCACCTTTTAGGTTTTCTTTTAGCCAAGTAGTCATGATATAGTAAGGATTTTGAATTTAAGTAGGAATTTGGGTTTAGGATATGGTATTCAGTGAAAAACAGGTTAAACGCATCTAAATATTAGCGAGCATTTGGATTAAATATTGGTCATTCCAACCTGCCAATTTTCTTCTACTTTTTATGCTTTCCTTATCA
>JALONS010000367.1 GCA_025454855.1 Arcicella sp. | reverse complement strand
ACAATTTGTAAGCAAATCACAACTCAATGCACCACGCACCCCAACGCTGTTTGCTGTGATTAAAGATAACGAAAGAACAATTTGTAAGCAAATCACAACCAAATAATGATTTTCCCGTACCACCCTGTGGCTGTGATTAAAGATAACGAAAGAACAATTTGTAAGCAAATCACAACTACGTTCACGCCAAAAGATACATTGCGGTAGCTGTGATTAAAGATAACGAAAGAACAATTTGTAAGCAAATCACAACAGTTCCGAACCACTTCCTCCCATCACTTTTGCTGTGATTAAAGATAATGAAAGAACAATTTGTAAGCAAATCACAACACGATTAATCAGCGTTTCTCTACTCGCTTGCTGTGATTAAAGATAACGAAAGAACAATTTGTAAGCAAATCACAACACCTACTTCACGAACCCAAACATCGCCTGTGCTGTGATTAAAGATAACGAAAGAACAATTTGTAAGCAAATCACAACCACGGCAGCGTTTTGGCAACGCATCACTCGGCTGTGATTAAAGATAACGAAAGAACAATTTGTAAGCAAATCACAACGTAGATACGTCAATTCTTTTTTCTGCGGCTGTGATTAAAGATAACGAAAGAACAATTTGTAAGCAAATCACAACTACGATAAAATTGATGAAGTGCCAATTTGGATTACACATTTATTTCTGCATTTCTGTATTTCTGTGTATCTTTGTTTCTGTATATTAATAAATAAATTCATGATTATATCTGTTACATCCTTGAAAGGAGGAGTAGGTAAAAGTACGATAGCACAAAATTTGGCTGTTTGTCTTGCTCATAATGGCGTAAATGTCTGTATTGCTGATGCTGACCCCGATAATGAAAATTCTGGTAATTGGGGAAATATCCGTTCAGAAGATAGTGAGCTGGCTCACGTCCCTGTTTGGACAACGCCTGAATTAACCTTGTCCAGACAGGTAAAAGATTATAATAAACAATTCGATGTTGTCATTATCGACGGTACGCCAAGTATAGGGCAAATGACCAGTAAAATTCTTTACGTTGCTGATGTAATATTAGTGCCTACAATGCCATCAATTAATGATTTATGGGCGTTAAGTCCATTTCTAAAACGACACCAACAAGCACAACAAGAAAAGGAGCAGGAGATTCCGCTCTATATGATAATGAATCAATTTAAACCTAATGTCCTTTCTAACATTGAGTCGAGAGATACGCTAAAAAATAACGGCTTTAAGGTATTAGAAAACTTTATTCGAGATAGGGACGCTTATCGGAGTGCAGTGATACAAGGAAAAGGCGTTATTGAACATACAGACGATAAAGCCAAAAAGGAGTTTATTAATTTATATAACGAGATATTACCCCTTATCAAAAACTAATTAGATATGAATGAGCAACAAACAAAAAAGAAATTAGGGATAGGAGATAAGATAACTTTCGGTGCAACTCCTTTATTTAAGAAAACGGAACTCAATGTTGAAAGTATTGAGAAAGCCGCAAAAAATATGCTTAAAGATAAGCATACGATGAAACGCCTTACGATTGATATTGATGGAGATTTACACAGTCAGTTGAAAATATGGTCTGTCAATACGGGGATTACAATGCGAGATATTACACTTGAATTTTATCAATTACTATGCTCTGGAAGTATCAATTCTATTGAAAGTTTAAAAGAAAAATTGTCGTAAATACAGAAACACAGAAGTACAGAAATCTGTGTTTACGATTATGGTATTTAAAGACACATTGACAAAATCAATGTGTCTTTTGGTTTAGAATTTGTGTCTTTTCTCAAGATTAGTATTCAACAGTAGCCTAAATCATGAATAGTTTTTCTACTTTCAATGGGCAGAAACACACAGGTTTCTGTGTTTCTGTGCGATTAATACATGATAAATAATGTTTGGAGTAGCTCATGGTAAGCCTTAGAATTTGTGTCTTTTCTATTTTTAGTAATTGTGTATGTTTAAAGAATTATTGAGTATATTGACACATAAAATTCTGTTAGTTAGATTATTATAGTTGATTCTTACACAGAGTTCTGTGTTTCTGTGTAAAGTATTCTATAAAAAATACGCCTGTATTCATGCGTGTCTTTTAGTAAATTATTTCTTGGAGATACTCTTTTTCTTGTTGCCAAACCCTAAAACGGTAGCCATGTACGCACTTTTATTTTTAACATCCTTACGTACCCCATGTACTATCTTGGAATCTTCTTCTATAAATAGTTTCAGTAACTTATTGTCTGTCATTATTTCCTTGTATTGCTGAGAAGAAAAGTTGTAAGTTGCTAATATCTTACTTGCCTGAGCCATGACTTGTCCAATATTTAATGATGCTACACTATCCATTTCAGCTTCAACGTTCATTGCAGCTTGTTCTTGCTCAGTCAAGATGTGGAAATCAAGGTGGGTTACTTTTTTTCCTTCTTTACGTGAAGGCTCATAGGTGAATTTAATGTTTGCCTTTTCATCCAGTTCTTTTTGGGCAATATCTAAAACTCTTTGTTTGAAATGACTGTATCGTTCGTATTTTTCAGCATTGAGTATATGCTTTAATTTCTCCAAATCCACATTTAACCAAACTCCCAAATCCTTTTTTGAACATAATATTTCATACATTCTCTGAGAATAAATACTGTCTAATTGAAGGGCAATTTCTAATGGGTATTTCGTGTATCCCTTACTTAATTCTACGAAATGAGGCACAACGTCTGCAAACATCCAAACCTTGATAATCCCACTTTTCCCCAAATAATCAACTCTTGGGAAGGGTGTAATAAATGAAACCTCATCAAGCTCCTCATTGACTAATGTAATTTGCCTTGAATTAAGTTTTCTACACGATTTCTTTATCTCATTATAATTACTTTTTAGATTAGCGATAGGGATTGTAAAAGTCTGATTTTGAAATGAATCGGGGTTAATATTGAACCCTGTCTTCATCTGATTAATAACATATAAGACTATTCTCTTTTCAATCGTGGAGAACTCTTGGCGAGACATTGTAATAATATTAGGTTGCTGATTTTCAATCTTGAATGAACTCATAATTAAGGAGAAAATTAAATACTTGAATATGGGAGCTGGGACATTAAAATATTAGAGAAATAATACTTCAAGACAAATATACAAACTAAAAAGACACATTGAATAATTGATGTGTTTTTTAGTTTAGAATTTGTGTCTTTTCTCATTTTTAGTTTAGAATTTGTGTCTTTTTCCTTAGAATTTGTGTCTTTTTATGTTTAGAATTTGTGTCTTTTTCCTTAGAATTTGTGTCTTTTTCCTTAGAATTTGTGTCTTTTTAATGTGTAAGAGTTTGATAATCAAAATATTAGTATTAATTAATTACCAATCATATAATTTGAATAAAACAATTATCAATATTTGATGCCCTACGCTTTTAGATTATAAGTATGAAAAATGTTGCTTTCGCAAGTATAGAAAATACCAAAAACAAAAAGGGAGGGATAAATAAAATAAAAAATCAAGGAGGGGGGCGTGAACTAAAAATTTAGTTTTTATAAATATTACTAAATGTAATAGTCTTTAGGGGACATTTTACTAATAGTGAAAGTACCATTGTAGAAGATAACCTCTTTTTTACTTATTTATTTCGTTTTAGAGAGATTTTCACGGGTTTATGATAGTATTGGGTATTTCGACCTTTTTTAGACGATTGTAAGCCTGTTTGTGAGCGTTAATTTTTTCCAAAGGTTAGCCATTTTAGTTTTGAGGTCGAAAACGAGGAGATAAATACTAAAATTTAAGGCTTTTTAAATGGATTTTTAGAAATAAAATTGCCCAAAAGGAAGCCATTTGGGCAAAGTAAATTAATAGTTCTACACTTATTTTATTGGTAACTACTTAATTATTCGTAAGTAATTACCAATTATATTTTTAGTATTGTAAAATATTTGTATAAAATATTTTACAATATTCCGCTTTTATCATTAATTTTATTCAGTAGATTTGTAAAAAATCTTCACTAAATCCCTACAAAAGTAATCTCCATGAGCTACCGCTATAACTCTTGGGGCTTTTGCAAGGATTTAATTGAAAAATTAGATTACATCATTGACATTCTTTTCAATAGCACCATTTAAACTATCAATAATTCCTCTTAGTCCTTCCTTAATTGGTTGAGGGATAATATTATCACTTCTTATGAGTTCTTTCATAAAACTATACTCTTCTAACGGTATTTGCATACTTTCTCCAATTTTTGAAATCATACTGTAATACTCAATTGTGATTTCAATATCATACTCATACATCTGAGTAATTATAGTATCAAAACTCAATCCTAATTCATTAAATGTTAGAAAGTCCTGAGCAACTTGAATATCAGCATTTGATAATCCAAGAATCTTTGCACCATCAATTAAATGCAAAAGAGAAATTTTATAATTGTCCATTTTTATTATTTAATTGGAAAAGCAGTAATAATTTCATTATAAGTAGTAATTACTCTAATTTTAGTACCTTGATAAGTACCTTCAACAACAAAACGTACAGGTTGCCCACTCTTTGTGAAAAGACTTCCTGCCTTTCCTGTTTGTTGTACCCATTCATTATTCACAACAACATCAGATACTGCATTCATAATCTTAGAATTACTCCAACTTACAGGAAACATACTTTTTTCTCTTTTTAATCCATTAGTGAAACTTTTTAAACTACCAAACCAAGCGTGTCCACCACCTGTTGCATCACCTTCTATAATATGTTTCGTTCTTTGAACATTTGCTAAATTTATATATTCATCACTAAGTCCCAAAAGATTTTTTAAACTGTTTTTCAAGAATAGAAGCATCCCATAACCTCCTTCAATAGCTCCTGCAATATTTACACCTAATTGAGCAGCTTCATCTTCAGGAGAAAATTTGAAATTAGTTTGAGAGATTGTTGCTTTTTGTAAAAAAGATGCTTGTAAATGCTCAGGAACTCTAAATGGAGTATTATCATCACCACCACCTCTTCCAGTTTTTACTCTTGGCTTATCATCCTCATCATCTTCCATTTTCTCCTCCGTAGGAGCTTGATAAATAGTAGTCTTATCCCTATCGCCAATATGATGCCAACGTCCACTAAAATCCTGAATATTTTGGGCTGCCATCCCATCGGGGTCAATAAATCTGAGTGGATTATTGTAAGTATAAACATAAGGACTAAACCTTCTTGAAATTTCACTTAGTGGGTCAATCTGCCAAAATCTGGGGGTTACGGGGTCATATACCCGTGCGTGAGCATCAAAGACTCCGACTCCAAAATCATTTTCTTTTTCGTATGTTGAATAGGTAAAATTATTGACTTGGGGTGTATTCAGATAACTGAGGGTAGTTAGCGTTTCCCCCCATGCTCCTACGTGGTTTACTTGCGTAATTTTAGCAATGCCCGAAGAATCCTTAAAACTAATTCGACTATTGCCCAAGTGGTCTTTAATATCATATTCATAAACTCCGTTCACTATCCGACCTTCATCGTGAGCCGTCTGATACAAAACCCCATTCTCGTAAATATCATCTTCCTCATAATCAGTCACTTTACCCGTAGAAAGGCTCTTTTTGAGTTTTACCCCATTGGCATCATATTCATACTCTATCCAACGGCTACCCGTTAGAAATATTTTCTGGGGCAATTTCAAGTAATTGTACTGAATACTATCTATGCCTTTGTTATTATCGGACTTCAAACTA
>JALONS010000091.1 GCA_025454855.1 Arcicella sp. | reverse complement strand
ACGTTTGATACGTTTGATTAATGAATTCAGTTTCTTGTTCTGTAAAATAAACGGCTTCACCTTTTGAAAATATCTCGTGTAATTGAGGGCTATTTTTGGCAAATGCTTTTTTAATAGAATCTGCACTCCATATAAAGATACCCGCATTCCAAACGTACTCGCCGCTGGTAACAAACAATTTCGCTAATTCCAGATTAGGCTTTTCACGAAAAGTTTTCACTTTTTTTACTTCATTTTCCGACGGCATATACTGAATATATCCATAACCTGTATCAGGACGAGTAGGAGTTATTCCCAATGTAATCAATACATTATCTTTTGCGGAGGCTTCCAAAGCAATGTTAATGCGTTTTTCAAACTCTTTTTCTTTTAAGATAATGTGGTCGGCCGGGGCGACAACGATATTAGCGTTAGGGTTTTGGCTACCAATTTTATAGCAGGCATAAGCTACGCAAGGAGCAGTGTTTCTTCGAGCAGGTTCTGCCAATATCTGACTATCCGTAAGGAAAGGCAGTTGCTCTTTGATGAGATCTATATAATCACTGCTGGTTACTATATAAATGTTTTCATTGGGACAAATCCCCTCAAAACGGTCGGCAGTTTGTTGTAATAAAGTTCTGCCCGTTCCTAATACGTCGTGAAACTGCTTAGGGTTACTCATTCTACTAAAGGGCCAAAACCGAGTACCAACCCCTCCTGCCATAATTACTACATAATTATTATTCATACTTTGTTTGCTGTTAGCTACGAATTTATATTTGATTATTTATTACTATTATTTATTCAAAAAATTCTCTATCCTCAATGCTACGTTTTCTCTGATATTATTGTAAAAAAAGTTAATATCTGCCCGATGCCATACTTTTGTTTTAAGCAGAAAACTGCCTTTGATATTGGGTTTATTTATCCACAACATTCCTTGATGGTTTTGAGCATCTACTAAATTTGGATACATAGTGAATTTTAATCCTACTCCGCCCTTGTTCAAAGAGGCGGGGGCATAAGTGGAATCTAACCGCCAAGTGAGCGGATTAGTACTTACCGCAGTACTTAATCCTAAACTATGCCATGCTGGATAATAATCTTTGGCATACGTATTCCACGAAACAAAACAACCTGTCTGTTCTGGAGATTCACAAGGCTTAATATTGGTAAAAACAGTAGGTTGTGTGGCTATACCAGTTAAATAAGCTAAAACAAATTGTTGTTGAAGAGGTTTATTATCAAAAAACTCTTTGATTAGGCGAGTAGCGTGTACTGTGCCTTGGCTATGCGAGGCAATTATAATAGGGCGACCTTGATTATAATTTTTTAGATAATACTCAAAAGCTCTTTTTACATCTGAATAAGCCACATCTAATGATTTTACTTTATCGTCTTTATCATTCGTAACGAAAGCGTGATAATGAGCTTGGCGGTAGCGGGGGGCATATATTTTCCCCGAACCATTAAACGCCGTTGCTTGATTGAGAATGGTAGAATTATCAACGGATTCATTCATTTTTGCGTCTTCAACATTAGCGTTCCATTCGTATTCGGTAGAGGGTTTGCCCGTAAAAATGGTAGGATGCAAAAAAAAGACATCAACTTTTGCCTCAGCTTGCCCGTCCTTCAAATCTGACTTTAAAGGTATTTGGTCTGCTTGGTCGTTTTTTGTAGGTAAAGCCGCCCAACTTTCGCTTCTGGCATAATCAGGAGCAGCGGGTATTAACTTTTCTGAAAAATGACTCTTTAATTGATAAGGAGTGCTCTTACACCCTGATAATGAGACAATTAGAATAAAAAATAGGTTTTTACAAAGATTCATAAACGTATTTTTTGTATAATTTTATTAAAAAATTGTAAAAAAATTATTCTGCTTGCATAATAAATATGAAATTTAATCTCAATTTTTGCAGAATAATTTGCAATTTTGTGTTACAAAATTACTATATTTTAACCTTAATTCACTAAAAAGGCATTGTATGAAGAATTTTTTTACAAAACTACGGTTGGGCTTCATAGCATCAATCATGTTGTTTGCGGCATCTACGTTTGCCCAAACAAAAATTTCGGGTAAGGTCAGTGACGGAGCTACGAAAGAATCATTAATTGGTGTGAGTATAGCCGTCAAGGGAAAAGTAATAGGTACTATTACGGATACAAAAGGTAACTTTTCTCTATCTACAAGTACACCTACTCCTTTCACTATTTCTGTATCCAGTGTTGGGTACAAAACTCAAGAAATTTCAGTTACTGATAGCAAATCAGATTTTGACATTAAGTTGGAAGAACAAAACGTAATGGGGCAGGAGATTGTGGTATCGGCATCTCGGGTTGAAGAAAATGTAATGAAGTCGCCAGTATCAGTAGAAAAAATGGATTTGCGTACATTCCAAACCACTCCTGCGGCTACTTTTTATGATGCTTTGAAAAACTTGAAAGGCGTTGATACAAACGTACAGAGTTTGACATTCCAATCAGTTACAACTCGTGGTTTCAATGGGAATGGTAACCCGAGAGTTGTACAATTAGTGGATGGTATGGATAACCAAGCTCCGGGCTTAAACTTTGCAGTTGGTAATATTGTGGGTATCAGTGAGTTGGATTTAGAGAATGTTGAGTTAATCCCAGGTGCAGCGTCTGCTCTTTATGGTCCAAACGCTATGAATGGTATTATTTTGATGAATTCAAAAAGCCCATTTTTGTATCAGGGTTTAAGTGCCAATGTTAAGTTGGGAACGATGAATGCTGATAATAGAACTACGCCTTCTACGGGTTATACAGATTTCAGTGTTCGCTATGCTAAGGCATTTAATAATAAATTTGCTTTCAAACTGAATGTTGCCTACTTAGAAGCTCAAGACTGGCAAGCATCTAACTACACTAATCAAAGTTTGAGAAACGGAAATACTTTGGGTAGAGGAACAAGAGCTACTGACCAAGCATACGATGGTGTGAATATTTATGGTGATGAAGGAAACCAAGGTTTAAATTTCCAAACGGTTTTAAGACCAATTCTTCAAGACCCAACCAACCCTTTAACGGCTGGTATCAATCAGATTTCTGCTGCAACAGGAGGTTTATTAACACCTACTGCAATCTTTAACAGTGTTTTTCCTAACAATACGGTATTTGTATCTCGTACAGGATACGAAGAAAATACTTTAGCAGATTATACCACAAAAAGTTTGAAATTAAATGCTGCTTTACACTGGCGTTTGAATGATAAAGTAGAAGCTATTTTCCAAGGAAATTATGGATACGGAACCAGTCTTTACACAGGTTCAGACCGTTATTCAATCAAAAACTTTAGTTTGTGGCAAGCAAAAGCGGAATTGAAAGGAGCAGATTTCTACTTGCGTGCTTACACAACTCAGGAAAACTCAGGAGATTCATACGCCAATTCAACTTTAGCGAGTGGTATCAATGAAGCCTGGAAAAGAAGTGAGGCATGGTACGGAGACTACGTAGCTGGTTTTGCAGGTTCTTACGGAGCTGCCGCTTTGGGTGCTTATGGAACAAGTTTCCAGACGGCATTTGCAGCAGCGTTAAGAGCAGGGCAAACACAAGTTCAAGCCTTTACTGCTGGTGTTACAGCTGCTAATACTGCTGTGGCAGGTATCAGTCCAGCGGCTTACTACGGAACAGCCAGAGCAAACGCCGACAGAGGTCGTCTTTTACCAGGAACGCCAGAGTTTAACGCTGCCGCTGATGCCGTTAAGAGTAGAGCTATCCCTGGTATTGTAGCACCTGCTTCAGCACGTGCATTAGGAGCAAAATTCTTAGATAGAACTGCCTTGTATCACTTAGAAGGTATGTATAATCTTTCTAAAGCCTTTAATAATGCTTTAGAAGTGGTAGTAGGAGCTAATTTCCGTAGTTATGATTTAAATTCTAACGGAACAATTTTTGCTAAAGATGAAAATGGAAAGGAGTTCACCATTACAGAATTTGGTGGCTATGTTTCCTTAGCGAAACAAATGTTTAATGATAAATTCAAATTGTCAGGTTCAATGCGTTTTGATAAAAATCAAAACTTTGCTGGACAATTTACGCCTCGTATTTCTGGAGTATTCTCACCAACGTCAGACCACAACTTCCGTGCTTCTTATCAAACTGGTTTCCGTATGCCAACTACTCAAAACCAGTATATCGACTTATTTGTGGGTAGTAGCCGTTTGTTGGGTGGTCTTCCTTTCTTACGTGAGAGATATTTCCAAGGAAAGCCTGCTTACTCTCTTCCAGCTATGGTAGCATCAGGAGCAACAGGTGTAACGCCTGCGGCTATCAACTTCGGCGAATACAAACCAGAAAAAGTATATACTTGGGAAGTAGGTTACAAAGGTTTATTAATGAAAAAACTTTTTGTAGATGCTTACTATTACCAAAGTACTTACCAAGACTTTATCAACGGAGTAGTGGTTACTACTGCCAGCAGAGCAGCAGATGTAAATGCGGGTAATATTTTCTCAGTATCGTCAAATTCTACGGTGGATGTGAAAACTGCAGGATGGGGCTTAGGCTTTGACTATTCTTTACCAAAAGGATTTACTTTAAGTTTGAATGGTGCTCGTAACGAAGTGACTAACCAAAAAGACCTTCCTGCTGAAAGCCAACAAACTGGTTATTCAACACCTCTATACCGTGTAAATGCCAGCTTATCGAATCGTAATATTGCGGGTTCTGGTTTCGGTTTTGGTATTACTTGGAGATACCAAGAGTCATTTGATGGTCCTTCAGGAATTGCCAGTGCATTGGTGCAAGCCCAAAGATTGGCTAACGTGCCTCAATTCAATACTTTAGATGCACAAATCAGCAAAAAAATCTCAAGTATTAAATCTATCTTGAAAATTGGTGGAAACAACATCATGGGTAATACCTACTTTACAGGATTCGGTAACCCAACAGTTGGTTCGATGTTCTACGTAGGTTTAACATTCGATGAATTATTGAATAAATAATTTTGAAAGTAAGCATAGACTGGAATACAGTCATTAGAGATTTATTTTCAAGATAAAATCATCAAAACAAAAAAGGGGCTTCGTGCCTCTTTTTTGTTTTGATGAAATCAAATCCTTTTGAAATATTTATGAACATACCAAAACTTATTTTCTTTCAATTGATTCTTGTCTCGCAGTTTATTCATGCTCAGGTTAATCCACAGAATGTAACCATCGTCAGAGACGAATGGGGAGTACCCCATATTTTTGCTAAAACTGACCCACAAGTGGCGTATGGATTGGCTTATGCACATGCCGAAGACGATTTCAAAACAATACAATTTACGCTTTTGGGTGGAAAACAACTTTTAGGAAAATACTTAGGCAAAACAGGAGCAGCCGTTGATTATGCCGTAGCGTTAATTCGTGCCAGACAGACAGTTAAAGAAAATATACATACTATTTCTCCCGACTTCAAAGCTCTGCTCGAAGGCTATGTACAAGGGCTGAATGCTTATGCACGTACCCACCCTAAAGAAGTGCTGGTGAAAGGAGCGTTCCCCGTTACGATTGAAGACCAATTAACGGCTTCTATGTTATCTATTGCTTCATTTTCGGGTTTTGACCGTGCTTTGAAGTCAATTTTTGATGGAACCGTACCCGACTTGGAACAGTTCCGCCCGAAAGCCTCTAATGCCTTTGCTTTTAATTCAAATAAAACAGTTGATGGGCAAACCTACTTAAACATCAATTCTCATCAACCCCTCGAAGGTCCTGCATCGTGGTACGAAGCTCACCTTTGTAGTGAAGATGGTTGGAATGCTCTCGGTGGACTATTCCCTGGGGCAGCTACCATTTTACACGGAACAAATGAACGTTTGGGTTGGGCACATACAGTCAATTATCACGATAAGTTAGATGTTTATCAATTAGAGATAAATCCAGCTAATCCAAATCAATATCGCTTTGATGGTCAGTGGATTGATTTAGAAGAAAATACGGTAAAGCTAAAAGTAAAGTTAGCGGGTGTAATTATTGGCGTAAAAAAGAAAATTTATTGGAGTAAATACGGACCAACCGTAGTGGGTAAGACGGGTACATTTGCCCTTAGGTTTGCCTCATTATTTGATATAAAACCCATGGAGCAGTGGTACAGAATGAATAAGGCAAAAAACTATACCGAGTTTTATAATGCCCTGAAAATGACCTCAATTCCGGGTTTTAATATCATTTATGCCGACCGTGACGATAATATTTTTTACATCACCAACGGTAAAATTCCATTGCGTGATGATGCCTTTAACTGGACGGGTACTTTGGCAGGTAATACATCCAAAAATCTATGGAATACATTTCATCCCATCGAAGATTTACCACAAATGCTGAACCCTAAGAGTGGCTATATTTTTAACACCAACAATACGCCGTACAGTGCTACTGCTCCAGAAGATAACCTCAAACCTGAGTCTTTTGATGCAACGATGGGAGTGGAGCGTTGGGAGAATAATCGGAGTAAACGCTTTCAAGAACTGATGGCGGGTTACGATAAAATCAGTTATGACGATTTCAAGAAAATTAAATACGATTTACAACTACCTAAAAAATTACATTATTTTGTGGATGCTTCAGTATTATTTGATTTAAAATCAGATGATTACCCAGCCTTGAAGGGAATCATTGAGAAAATACAACGATGGAATAAACGAGCTGATGCCGATAATCCAGAGGCAGCCATTTTTATGCTTTTTTATAATTATTGCAACGAAAAATTTTATAAACGAGATGGTATTGTACGCAAACTTACAGCCGACAATTGTATTGAAGGATTGCAGTTTGCCAACAATCATTTGATGAAACATTTTAAGACGATTGATATAAAGTTGGGAGACATTCAAAAGTTGGTGAGAGGAAAAAGGGAACTCCCGATTTTTGGTATCAGTGACGTATTGGCGGCAATGGGAAGCATTCCGTATAAAGATGGTAGATACAAAGCCAATCAAGGGGAATCGTACATTGAATTAGTTAGATTTTCAAAAAATAACCTTCCTGAGATAGAAACGATTAACTGCTACGGAGCGTCCAATCACCCTGATAGCCCGCATTATAGCGACCAGATGGATTTGTTTGCTCTACAAAAAACGAAGAAAATGACCTTAGATAAAGCGACAGTTTTGAAAGAAGGAAAAAGAATTTATCACCCCCAATAGAAACTTTTAAATGGTTATGATGTTATAACTAATGTATCAACATTAAAAATACAGATTATGAAACGATTATTTTTAACCCTTATGGTGGCAGGTTTTAGCTACGTTGGTTTTTCACAAAGTTGTTGCTCTTCTGCCTCAAAAGCAGATTGTGACAAAGATGATATGCAATTGATGGCTTCAACGAAAGAGTTTCAGAAAGCCCATGAAGAACCCCTGCCTTATACGCACGTAAGCAAAGCGGGTGGTGAGATGATTCAGTTTAATACTCCCGATGGCAAAACAGCGAATGCTTTTTTGATAAAATCGGCAAAGCAGTCGAATAATTATCTTTTTGTGTATCAAGAGTGGTGGGGACTAAACGACCACATTAAAAAACAAGCGGAGGTTTTCTATAATGACCTCAAAGACGTTAATGTAGTGGCAATTGATATGTACGACGGTAAAATAGCTACTACTGCCGACGAAGCTGGAAAATTGATGTCAGGAGCAGACCAAAAACGTTTGGGAGCAATTATTGAAGGGGCGATTAAATTCGCTGGAGCAAATGCTAAAATTGCCTCAGTAGGTTGGTGTTTTGGCGGAGGTTTATCGCTTAAATCTGCCTTATTAGAGGGTAAACAAGCCGTTGGCTGCGTGATGTACTACGGAATGCCAGAAAAGGACGTAGAGAAGCTAAAAACGCTTAATTGCGATGTATTAGGTTTGTTTGCGGCGAGAGAAAAATGGATTTCACCCGAAGTAGTAGCTCAGTTTGAGAAAAATATGGCGGCTGCGGGAAAATCGGTAAAGGTAAAGAACTACGATGCAGAACACGCTTTTGCTAATCCATCTAATCCAAAATTTGACAAAGTAGCTTCTGAAGACGCTTACGGTTTAGCTATTAATTATTTGAAGAGTAAATTCTAAGAATATAGAAAGCAAAAAGCGATTTGCGAAAAAGGAAATGAGTAGTTTATCCATTCCTTTTTTACAAATCGCTTTTCGCTTAATGTAATTGTAATGTTTTTGATACTATAAATATTATTATCGTAGTGGCGTATAGCATACGCCAACATTCTGAATATCTGGGTGTATGCGATACGCCACTATAACAATATCAAATAATTCTTTGCCAATACGTCCCCTTAACCATTCATCACTATAAAGTATTCTACAATAGCCATACCTGCTAAAATGAGCATAGCGAGGCAAAGAATAACTTTCCCTACAATTCCCGTGATGAGTCCAATAAATGAGCCAACGGCTGCTTTAAAAGCCTTATCTGGTTCAGTTTTTCCGATGATTTCTCCGATAAATGCCCCTAAAAATGCTCCCAGAAACATTCCGATTGGAGTGAAGAAAAGTCCCGCTAAAAGTCCAATGGTTGAACCCCACGAACCGTATTTTGTACCGCCAAATTTTTTGGTACCCCAAATGGGTGCGTAATAATCAAACACACTCATGGCAATGGTTAATAAGGTAAAGAAAATCAGCGTTTTACGGTCGAAGTCTGCGTATTTGGAGTAATGTAATAAAAACAAACCAATCAGACTTACAGGAGGACCTGGCAATGGCAATACCGCTCCTGCAAGCCCCACAAGTAAGCAAATAATTGAACCAATGAGTAAGAGAATATCCATTTTTTGAAGGGTTTTGTACTCAAACGATTGAGGTTTACAAACTTGCAAAATAGAAAAATTAAACATTACGGTTTTTAGTAAATATCCCTTCGCTTTTTCGCAAATCGCTTTTCGCCCAATACAGTAATTTACCTATTCGCTTTTCATAAATCGTTTCTCGTTTGTTATAACAATTTCCAAGTAATTCCCCACTTGGCTAAACGATACCGAAGAGAAACCCGTAATACCCCCAAGCCGTATTTAGAACTACGTACAAAATTGATAGAAGAGGCTTCATCAAAATATTTGGTAGGGCAGGTAACTTCTGCAATTTCAAAGCCTTGCCAAAAAATTTGGGCAATCATTTCATTGTCAAAAACAAAATCATCATCACATTTTTGAAAAGGTACTTTTTCTAAAACTTCCCTCGAAAATGCACGGTAGCCCGTATGATATTCGGAAAGTTTTTGTGATAACATAATATTCTGGAATAAAGTCAGAAAACGGTTAGCAATATACTTGTACATAGGCATTCCACCTTTTAAAGCCCCTTTCCCCAAAATTCTCGAACCGAATACCACGGGGTAAAGTTCGTTGCCAATGATTGAAATCATGGCGGGAAGTAGGAGAGGGGTATATTGATAGTCGGGGTGTACCATAATAACAATATCCGCACCCAGTTCGAGAGCTTTGGTATAACACGTTTTCTGATTACCACCGTATCCTTTGTTAATGTCGTGGCGAATTACGTGCTTGATTCCCAGAGCTTTAGCTACTTCGGAGGTATTGTCTGGACTGTGGTCATCTACTAAAATTACATCATCAACGAGGTCGAAAGGAATTTCACGATACGTTTTTTCAAGTGTAAGAGCTGCCTTGTACGCAGGCATCACCACGATAACTTTTTTATTATTGTACATTTCGGGAATTGATTTCTATGGAGAATTGGTTTTAAGTTTCTGTAATACAAAGTTCTAAACAAAATGAATACCAAGTTACAAACTTCAAGGAAAGAATCTTATTTCTTAGTAAATTTGGGTAGTTTTAATGCAAAAATGATAGTGATGATTCGTAGAATAACGAATTTTTTTAAGCAAGATTCTTCCTTAAACACACTTTTGTGGATGGGTTTGGGGCTTCGGGTGTTGGTATTTTTAGTGATGAATCCACAAAATCCTGACGCTCACCATGAGGTATTGGAGTATATTCTCAGACGGCACCGCTTACCACGCACGCACGAGCTTTTCTTGGCTTGTCATCCACCCCTGTACTATCTTACATCCTTGCCGTTTTATGTACTTGGTGGCTTAAAACTGGTTCAGTTTTACGGATTAATTACTTCCAGCCTTAATCTTTGGCTCATGGCAAAATTAGTCAGAATCACCATCAAAGATGTATTCATTCGTAATCTTAGCTTTGTATTAGCCACTTTTTTAGGTACTTATGTTATTTATTCATTGTTTGTTTCCAACGATACGCTTTCGGTTTTGATGGGAACGTGGTTTTTCTACAACCTTATTCAATATCTCCGAAACCCAACCATCAAAAATGAGATAATTCTTTCATTATCAACGGGTTTGGCATTGCTTACTAAAACTACCTTCCTACCTTTTATTCCTGTGGTGTTAGTAATTATTGCTTTGGTACGTATTCGTCAATCATTTAAAAAAACAGTGTATGCACTGTTGTTATCGGGGCTGATAATTGGTTTTTCTGGTACGTATAAATTTGTGGAAAATTTTCATGCTCATCATCAATTCTTGATTCATAATTTGGATATGTTTCCGCTTCCTACCAATGCTACTTTTTATCAAGGGCCACAAAGTTGGTATAACTTTAACTTACTCACGTTGATAAAAGACCCCAATTTATCGTCTCGGAATCCAAGTATGCACTCCGCTCCCTTGCTCATGTACGGTACATTTTGGTATAAACACGTATATTTTGAAAACAATTTAGGTTTCGGAAACTGTACTAAGTTCAGATTCATAGGAAGTACGCTATTCGTAGTGGGTATTTTACCAACATTGCTGATACTCATGGGGATAGCCCTTTTGGTTCGGCAAGGCTTTTTGTTACTTTTCAAATGGAAAAACGAATTTGGTTCTACCACTTTTTGGGAAAAACTCTTCAAAGTAACTTGTGCAGTATTGTTACTCGGTAGTGTAGCCACCATGTTTACGGGTATTATCAAGTACAATGATTGGGCTTTTATGCATGTTAGATTATTAGTTCATGTATTTTTCCCCATAGTATTAGCTTTGGCGACTGGGTTAGAATTTTTGAAAAAATACCAACCAACTTTTTTAAAATACATTGCCCTCAATCTTACCATTTTTGCGATTTTATCCATTATTTATTTCTCGGTAGAAAGCAGTATTATCGCTTGGAACTGGCTCTATTACGGTGATAAAGATTATTTAGAATGGTATTCGGATAAGAGTTTAGGTTTATAAAAATGTTCAAAGTGGCAGATAGCACATTACAAACGGTTCTGAAATCATACCAAAAAAGACTAACTAATCTTACGTCGAGGAATAGGTCTTTACTACTCTTGAATCTTTCGGCGGAACACTTTTTAGATATTCACGAACTTGATTTTTTACAGAATAAACCTTCATTCAACGTCATTGAGCAGTTAATAGCTCAAAAAAATACCATTTCACTGTGTGAAGTTCATGACCCCCGATACGAGCGTGTCAATGAAGTGAGCAAACGCCTACGCAAGATTGCGAGAACCGAGAAATTTATTGAAGAAGAACGAGGTTCAGAAGATTTGTATGTGGGTTATCCTATTGTAAAAGGTAAATTTTCAGATGGAACGGTAGTAAGATGTCCGCTGATGTTTTTTCCCGTGCATCTTGCTCAAAAAGAAGGTAAAATATGGCAAATTGAGGGTAGAGATGATGTGATAAGTTTCAATCGTACCTTTCTTTTAGCATACGCTCACTTCAACGAAATTAAAATATCCGATGAATTTTTAGAACATAGTTTTGAAGATTACGCCAAAGATTCCTTAGTATTCCGAACACAGCTTTATGAATTTCTGAAAGAATCCCCTCTGAAAATTGACTTCAATAAAGAGTTGTTTACCAATGACTTACATTTTTTCGAGAAGATGGTGAAAGCTGATTTGGAGCTTTCTGAACGCAACGGTGAATTAAAACTGTATCCCCAAGCTGTTTTAGGTATTTTTCCCCAAGCGGGGTCTTTTCTGGTGCCAGATTATGAGGAGTTAGTGATTAGGGATTGGGGGATTGAGGGATTAGGGAATGGTGTAACAGAAATTAATTTGGAAACTCTTTTCCCTAATCCCCTAACCCCACATTCCCTTAAACCCATTAAAGAGGAAAACCTTTTAACGCCCTTCGCCATTGATGCCACTCAAGAAATGGCATTGCGACAGGTGAAATCGGGGGCTTCGGTGGTGGTACAGGGCCCTCCCGGTACGGGAAAATCACAGTTAATTTGTAACCTCATCGCTGATTTTACGGCAAGCGGTAAAAAAGTGTTGTTGGTTTCACAAAAACGAGCCGCTTTAGATGTAGTACAAGAACGCCTCGCACAGGCTGGGATGCGAGCTTTTGTGGGTAACGTACATGATTTCAAAAACGACCGAAAAGCACTTTACGGACAGATTTTGAATCAAATTGAACAAATCGAAGATTATCAAAAGCAGAATCAGAGCCTTGATGCTATATTTTTAGAACGAAATTTTGCCCAAGAAAGCAGACAAATTGATAAAATTTCTGAATCATTACAAGAATTTAAACAAGCCCTTTTTGATACTTCCGAATGTGGCGTTTCAGTAAAAGAACTCTACCTTACCAGTTCTCCAAATCAGCCTTTTTTAGATTTAAAGAATGAGTATAAAGCGTTTAAATTCAATGAAATAGCTGATTTTTTGAAAGATTTTAAACGTTTTTTGAATTACCATGTACTTTTAGAAAAAGGCGGAGAGTTTTGGAAAAATAGACTTTCGTTTGCCAATAAAAAATATGCCGATATAAATGAAATCAATGTAAAAATCAATGAGATTTTAGCATTCTTTCAAAACCTTGAAAAAGAAAGTAAAGATGCCCTAAATAAAATAGTAAATTTCAAAGAGCTGAAAGAAATAAGCCCCGAAATTGGCACGTTTCAAAACTTATTGACAACGATAGATAACGAAAAAATCTATCAAATTTTTAGCAGAAATATTAAGAAAAATATAAAAATATCCGCCCCCAAAATCAGTGAATTAGAGGCAGAAATTGCCACTTATTTTGCGGGTCAGGGTATTGAAATAACCTTACCAAGTGCTGAACTTTTGCCATTTTTAGCAAAATTGAACGAAGCTATCAATACCAAATCTAACGTGATTGGAGGGTTGTTTTGGAGTGTTTTTGCTAAGGAAAAAGCTGATATTCAGAATGTTACTGCCGCTAATGGTCTGAGTGTCTCGTTGGATGATTTGAATAAATTGAAACAAAGAATTCAGAATAGGGTAAATTTAGAAAAATGCTGGAATGAAAATGCTCATTTATTCGATGTAAAGTTAGGCAATGAACCAATATGGCTGGGCAAGGGCTACCGCTGGTTTGAGCGTCATTTTCAACAGCTTTATCAGGCAGAAAGAGCCAATAAAATTTGGAAATCTTTGGTAAAAAAACAGCCTAATATTGTTGGGCAATGGCACGATTTATCTTGGAATGAGTTTCAAAACAATACGAAGTTTTTGATTGAAAAATCAAAGCAATTAGTTGAAAACCAGAATGTTTGGAAAAACTATTTGTCTGAAAAACAGGTTGAATCATTAGCAGATAATACATGGTTGTCTGTGGAGACACAGACAACGGCATATTTGAAAGAAAACTTCGATTTAATGCAAGAAGCTGACACTTTGAAGGCTTCTTTTAGTAAAACAGAATGGCAGGTGGTTGAGCGTTTTTTGTTAGCACCCCAACCTGTATCAACTTTTGAGAATAGCCTAAAATTAGCGTGGATTGAACACATAGAAGAAAAATATGCTATGCTAAGAAGTGTTAGCTCTTTGAAAATCAGTCAATTAGAAGAAGAGTTGCAACAAGCAGTTCAAAAAAAGCAAGCATTGAGTAAAGAGATTTTAGGGCTGAAACTCAGAGAAAATACCTATCGAAATTTAGAGAAAAATCGTTTACAAAACGTAACTACCTACCGTGAGCTACGGCATCAAGTAGCAAAAAAAAGGAGTGTTTGGGCCATTCGGCGATTGATGGCTGAGTTTTCGGAAGAGGTTTTTAAATTGATTCCTTGTTGGTTGGCATCGCCAGAAACCGTTTCGGCTATTTTTCCCTTAGAT
>JALONS010000366.1 GCA_025454855.1 Arcicella sp. | reverse complement strand
ACTTGAAGCCGAACTCGTCAAAGAGTTAATCATTATTTGTAAAGGTAACCCAAACTTATTAAATCAATATTTCCATTCAGGTTTCGGACAATAGTGGTTTTCAACCCTTGTAAGCATTTTTGAAGAATAAACCATTAAATCCCAATGCCTACTTACTGCTTAATTACCAGTACATTAAAAGAAATATTATTGGGCATTGTAGATATGTCTTCTAAA
Organism: Arcicella sp.; assembly: GCA_025454855.1. GTDB lineage: Bacteria > Bacteroidota > Bacteroidia > Cytophagales > Spirosomataceae > Arcicella. The sequence goes on along the minus strand of JALONS010000366.1, from coordinate 3,699 downwards.
TAAATATTCCAAGTGCTGGTTATAACATTCCAAAAAACACCATAAGCCTTATTGAGATAAGTACCATTTGGACTAAAATTATGGGTTACAATCAAAATGTCATTAATATTATTTGCTAAAGTAGTGTTTGGAATGGTCAATACATTTGCAGTAGTATTTCCTCCGCTACCCGTAACACTTGTAATTTTAAAAGCGGGTTGTGCTGTAATTCCACCCGCCACTTTGATAGCTCCCGTAATTTTCAGAGCAGTGCTGGCAATCGCTTCAATGGCCGTTCCACCCGATAAATTAGCAATTTGAGCTACGGGTACGGTTGCCGAAGTATTTTCTGCCACTATTCCATAACTACTCGTGGAAATTGCCGCCACACCCGTACCCGATACACTTCTAAAATAGCCTCCGTACCCACTATTAGCGTCTCCTATCACTGCATCACCAGTCCCCGCCAACGCTTCACCATAAACCCCTGTTCCCGAGCCAGTTGCAATCCCCATAACACCTCTTCCACTCACGGCATCCCCCACTACTCCATCACCCGTAGTAACGCCTCTTCCCCAAACACCTCGATAAATATCTGACCTACCAAATGTACCAGTACCCGTAGCGGCTTCGCCATACAATCCAGTGGCAATACCAAAACCACGAACTGCAGTATTTCCTGAGGCTTTGATAGCGTCTCCAGTACTTGTATTAATGGCCTCAATGATTCCCGTGCCACCTACTGCCGTAGAACCAGACATCAGAAGCGGCACTGCTAATCTACTGGCGGTTTTCCATCCTGCCACGCCTTGATATACTTCTATTTCGCCAGTAGTGATATTATAAATCATCAGTCCCAAAGAGGGCGAAACAATACTATTGCGTTGAGTAGTAGTAAGACGTGGCATCAAAAAACCTTTGTTGGTACTCTGTACATCCAACATGGCAGTTGAAGCAGGAGCTAATCCCGTTGAATTAATTGCCATCTGGGCATTTACTGTTTGTACATATACACACAGCAAGAAAGTAAATATGTAATAAATCTTTTTCATTGGTTTGTTTATTTGGCTGTCGGCTTTTAGCGTTTAGCTGTCAGCATTCCGCTTTCGGCTTTGGGCAATCAGCATACGGCAATTGTAATTATTGAGATATTAATTATTGACATTTTGGTTCAACTATGATTTGTACGGAAGACGTCCTTTTGAAGGACGACTTCCGTGTTCCAATGATTTTTAAACCAAGACTATTTTGAAATTCAGAAGACTTTTTGCTAAACGACAATAGCCGATGGCTATAATTCATTCAGATTATTTCGCTTGCGTCTTGATACTGATAACTGCGTTCCATCTTTCAAAAAAAGATGCCTAACGTGCTTTATATCAGATATTTCAGTATCTTTTATGTGTTTTTTATTGACGATGTACGCCCGATGAATCCGAATGAACGAATCATTTAATGAGTGCTGAATATGATACAGTAGAGTTCGAGGGGATAATTTTATCTTACCGTTGTGAAGGTGAATGAGGGTATAATTAATATTGCCCTGCAAATAAAGTATGTCATCAAACGGAATTTTATCTTTCCGCTTGTGCTTGTTTGGCAACAAGAAAAAACGAGTATTTTGAGCTGGGTTTATCATGACTTTGTGAGGTATGTTTGGACTCAACAAAGTTCTTCTAAACCATCATCAATATAAATCCTTAATTTAGGGGAAATCGTATCCTTAATTTTAGGGATATTTGACCATATCACTATGAAAAAACTACTGATAATATTATTGGCTTGCCTGAGCCTATCAACTTTTAGTCAAAGACAAAAAATTGATAGCCTCAGAAATGATTTAAAAAAAATTGAGGCATTGCCCCCTTCATTAGAACGAGATACCCTCAGTACCAAGAAAATCAAGTTATTGATGTATCATTATTCTTTCCTCAATACTGACTCCTCATTATTTTATACCAAACTACTGCTATCCATCGCTGAACGCCGAAACGTACAAACCGACATCATTCATTGTTATAATTATTTTGGGTATCTATATGGCTTGAATGGCAATTATTTTATGGCCGCCCAAAACTATTACAAGGCTCTGGGCATGGCTGAAAAAAGTAAGGATGAAAAGCGGATTTTGGATAGCAAACGTTATCTAACCGAAGCCTATATTAGTTTGGAGGATTACTCAAAAGCCTTGAAGTTTGGGTCTGAAGCCTTAGTGTTAGCAAAAAAGCGAAAAGACAATAATGAAACTTTGGCGAGTTTAAACAATTTAGGGAGTATTTATCTTAATCAAAAAGCATTTGAAAAAGCAAGGCAATACTTTCAGGAAATGAAAACATTAGCCCTCCGTTTGAAGGATAATGACTTTATTTCTCTTTCGTTTTACTATTTGGGTAAAGTTGAATTTGAAACGAAAAATTATACGGAAGCCCACTTACTATTTCAAGAATTACTGAAATTCTACGAACCTCAAAGCATCAACTACGCCATCACAAAAATTGATATTGCCGAGGTATTGGTTGCCCAAAAACAGTATCAAAAAGCTATACCCATGATATTGAAAGCCCAAAAGGTGGTAAAACAGCAAGGCGGAGAAAATTATTTGCCCACTTCTTACAAATTACTTTACGAATCGTATAAAGCACAGGGTAACAATGCAGAAGCCCTGAAATACCACGAAAAATTCATGAGTTTAAAAGATAGTGTTGCTACTGAAAGTACCCAAAGTAGAATTCAATCATTACAATTTGAATATGATAATACCCTAAAAGAGAGTCAATTACAAAAAAAGAATATTGAATTATTGGAAGAAAAAACACAGAAACAGCAAATTTCCCAAACCCGAAATCTATACCTTTTGGGGGGAATCTTAGCCTTGATTTTAGCGGGTGTTTTATTTTGGAATAATCGGAGATTAAACCTTAAAAATCAATTGATTGAATCACAAAAAACGCAAATCATGTTGGCACAAGAACAGTTAGAGAATGCCAATCAGAATTTGGAATACCGAGTAACACAACGCACGCAGGAATTAGCCCTCGCCAATCAGGCACTGATACAGAAAAACGAAGAAATAAAAACGGCTCTTTTTACAGGTCAAAGCATTGAACGTAAGCGAGTAGCCTCTGAACTACACGATAATGTGAGTAGTCTGCTATCGGCAGTAAATATGAGTATGCAAGCCATCAGTGGCAAGACTTTATCGGAAAATGACCAAAAAATATATCAGAATGTGCGGGAGATGATAAAAAATGCGTATTCGGAAGTACGAAATATTTCGCACAATATTATGCCCGCAGGTTTGGAGAAAGATGGGCTTTTGATAACGATTCAACAGCTTTTAGCCAAAATAAACCTTAATAAACAACTGTCTTTCAGTCTCGAATCGAAAGGAATGACACAGCGGCTACCCGTACCCATCGAACTAAACGTTTACAGTGTCGTTTTGGAATTAATCAATAACATCATCAAACATTCGGAAGCAACCCAAGCCAAGATTTTAATGGTAAATCAAGAAGGCTTTTTCAGTTTACAGGTAAAAGATAATGGTATTGGTCTGAGTAATAATGACGGTCACTTCGGGCAGGGTTTGAGCAATATCAAATCAAGAATTGAAGCATTGAGTGGTCATTTTACGTATCATTCTATCCATCAAGGAGGTACAAATTTTGATATAAAAATCCCTCTCAATACAAATTAAGAGGGATTTTCCTACTATCGAGT
>JALONS010000365.1 GCA_025454855.1 Arcicella sp. | reverse complement strand
GTTGATAATGCTTTTGGCATTACCAACCCAACACAAATTCCCAACTTAGCGGGCAGGCTTATTTGGGTGAGTTTGGGCGTAAATTTTAATAAGAAAAATACTAAAATTTAACATCATGGAAATACTCACTTTCAAAACTAATATTTCTTCTCCCATTGGCATTCAGGCTATCTGGGATTCACTTAAAAAATTGGGGTCAATAATTTTAACATTGATTTTTTAGATGTTGATAAAATCCTTAAAATTATTACTGACCATCGGATTTCTTCCGAAAAAATCATCGAAGTGATAAGCCGCTTGGGCTATCATTGTGAGGAGTTAAACTATTAATATTCAACTAATTAATCAAATATATCATCATGTATAATATTAAATTTTTTGCTGTAGTTATATTCTCGGGGCTGTTTTCATTGACTGCCTGCAAAAAGGAAGAGGTTGTTGTGAAAGAACCCGTAAAAGCCGAAACGGTAAGAGATTTAGCCGCCGACCCCACCACTACATCCTCGACAGGGCAGCCCGTTTCGGCGGGTAAATACACTTTTTCCGATTCTGCCACTACCAAATGGGATTTGGCTTTTAGAGGAACAACTATTTTGACCAACGGCGGAAGCTCGGGTATCGGACAGGGTGGTGCCAGTATTCTGAACGGTATCTTTGATGAAATAAAGACCATTCCTGCCACGGCAACATTCACCCTGATGCCCCAACCAATATTATTTCGCCTATTGCAGGAAAAGTTTTATTGATAAAAACGGCTGATGGTAAATACGCAAAAATGGAGATTTTAAGCTATTACAAGGGTGCTCCCGCTACGCCTATCAGTAGCACTCCTTCTCGGTATTACACGTTTAGATTTGTGTATCAGCCCGATGGTACGATGATATTTTAATAAATAAGAGTCTCTGGATTTTCATGACATTCATTGAAGATTAGGTGAATATTGAAACACAATAATTCACCTAATCTTTATCCTGAATATTCTAAAAAGTGTATCGTAATGTTACTCCGTAAGTTCTGGGGTCACCTAAAATACCTGCGTATTGACCCGCACTACCTGGGGCTGCTAATAATTGTTCAAAGTAATCTTTATTCAGTAAATTTCTACCCCACACAAATATTGAAATACCATTGGAAGCTCTAAAACCAACCCGTCCGTTTACTAAATTATATCCCTCAATATTCAAAAATTGAGATGGCGATGGACTCGACGAAAAAGTAGAACGGAAATAAACATCCAAGCCACCAAAATACAACCCTGGCAAAGCTAAAAATGTCCCTTTGGTTGTACCTTCAACGCCTAACGAACCAGCCCATTTAGAAATACCCGGTAAATCTCCTCCCGATACATCTTTAAACGCTTGGGGTCCTCCTACTTCTTCCAGCGGTACGGGGGCATTCTTGAATGAAACGTACTTTCCGTCTGTATAAGCTACTGAACCATTGACGGTTACGTGACTATTCAGTTTTATATTGCCATCTACTTCCACTCCAAATACTCTTACTCTTTCCGCATTGGCTAAATAACCTCTGTTTACCCCCGGTTCGGGCGTTTGTACTTGCGTTTGGTAATCTTCAATATCATTATCAAAAAGAACGACATTTAATACTGAATTGGCGGATGGTTTTGTTTTAATTCCTAATTCGTAATGTTTTACAAATTCGGGACTTACCCTTGCCAAATCAATCAGCGTTACACCATTCGCCGTTGGTAAGCCACCAATATTTACCCCAACGGGCTTGTAACTTACTGAGTACGTTCCGAAAGTATTGATGTTTTTATTGATTTTGTATTGAACCGTCAATTGACCCGAAAAATTACCTTCAGTAGCTTCAGTATTAAATGCTTGATTGGTATATACAGCATTTTTTAAAGCTATTAAAGCAGGGTCAGTTGTTTGTAAACCACCATAAGTTTCTCGTTTAAAATTTGCGATTTTTTTATCATAATTATAGCGGATTCCGGGTAGAATGTGAAGTTTTTCTGTAATAGCCCAATCAAACTGACTAAATACTGCTAAACTGGTACTTTGAATCCTGTTGGTAGTTCTGATACCAAAATTATCGAACAAACCAGCCGTTCTCCACAATGCACTGGTTGAACTTTGGGCAAAACGCCACTGTGCTGAACCCGCCTCTTCGGTTTGAACAGGGTCGGAGTTCAAATCTTGCCAAAGACCAAATAAGCCTATTAAACCACTAAGTTTGGAAGAAATTTTACCCGAGTACCTAAACTCCTGCGACCATTGGTCGTGTACAGAATTACCTGCCGAAATAGTAAATACGGGCAAACCTGTATAATCACGGTCGTTGAGGGGAACCCACTTCCAAAAACGCCACGCTGACGTTGAGGTTAGCGTTCCATTTCCAATTTTTACATCTGCGTTTACGGAAATTCCCCCTAATTTATTTCCTGCCTTTGAGGGTGTATCAAGGTCAAGGGTTCTTTCAAACGGACTCGAATACGGCAATTTATACCCCAAATCTGCGATAATGGCATTAAACTGTCGGTAAGCTGCTCGTTTAGTCGTAACTACCCCTGCCACGGGCCAACCATACCCCACAGGATTCTGGTCTGAAATATCACCAATCACCGATATTTTAACGTTCTCGGATGGAATATACAATAATTGCCCCCTGAAACCGATGTTATTGATGTCATTAATACTTTGTTGGATTTTGGTATTGTACAGTAAACCATCTCTTTGCGTACCCGCAAAAGAAATTCTGGTAGCCAGTTTTTTACTTATCGGACCTGATAATGAGCCTTTTGCCTGTATATAGCCATAATTTCCGTAGCTCAATTCAAAACTTCCAGAGGGGTCGAAAGTGGCAGCTCTTGAGGTTATATTAAATGCTCCTGCGGTAGTATTTTTCCCAAATAGTGTTCCTTGAGGTCCTCTTAACACTTCTACTTGGTCAATATCAATGAAATCCAAAGCAGTTGCCGCTGGGCGAGCGTGATAAACGCCATCTACGTAAAACCCTACACCAGGGTCAATGCCGTCGTTGGTCAATCCAAAAGTAGAACCTAAACCTCTGATATTCAAAGTAGTATTTCTGGCATTGGAGGCGTACAACTGTACTGTTGGTACTAATTCTTTCAATCGGTTTACGTTGAAAGCACCCGCATCTTCGGCGGCTTGTCCACGAATAACGGAAATTGGAATAGGAATTTCTTGTACGGATTCTTGTCTCCTTCTCGACGATACTACAATATCGCCTAACTGGCTAACATTCTCCTCTAATTTTATTTCTACCACATTTTCATTAATGACCACTTCCTTTTTTAGATACCCAACGTAAGAAATCACCAGAGTAAAAGGGAGTTTTTGCCCTGTAATAAGTGAAAACTCACCATTGACATCCGTTGATGAACCGTTGGTTGTGCCTTTGATAGCCACCGTTGCCCCAATTAAAGGTTCTTTTGTTCTTGCATCTATAATTTTACCTTTTACGGTGGCATTGATAATGGGTTTGTCTTGTGCCGATACAAACATGGGTAGTGTAACAATAAATACTAATAAAAATTTGAAAAGTTGATTCATTGATAGTTTAGTTTAAAATATTTAATCTATGGATTTAATAGAAAATTTTACAATGATTATTTACAAACTCACACAATAAATTGACCACGCAGTTATCTCATAGAGCAATGATAGTAATTATTGAGTGGCAAAGTTAATATTCCTATTTAATCTATCAAATAAATAGATTAATAATTTATCATTTCATTCTAATAATACAAGATTTCATTAAAATAATACGATTTAGTAGTGAAATGGAAGTAAATGGAAGAGATTAATGGATACTGTAAATATTACCGTTATAACATAATCCGTAAAACTTGTGAGTTTTACGGATTATGTATATTATTGTTTTTTAGTAAATTTGTTTTGTCTGTAAACAACAATATTATGACAGCCATCCAGAAGCCCATGTCTAATCTCCAGTTGGAGCTGCTCAAATTATATTCCATGAATATTGAGGAGAAAGATTTATTGCACATCAAAGAGTATATCGCTCAATTCTTCATGCAAAAAGCTATTGACGAAGCAGATAAGGTTTGGGATGAAAAGGAGTATTCCAATGAACTGATGGACGAATGGATAAATGAAAAGCAACAATGAAATTAGTAATTGATACAAATATTTTAGTTGCTTCTCTTTCCAGTAAATCAAAATACCATTGGATTATTCAAGCACTCAGAAAAGGACAGTTTGAGTTGTGTATTACTTCTGAAATATACCTTGAATATGAAGAAGTATTAAAACAAAAGTATAATTCTATCGTTGCGGATGCCTTTCTCAATTCACTGAAAGAATTATCAAATGTCTTACAAATTGATGTATTTTACAATTGGAATTTAATTGAAGCAGATACAGATGATAATAAATTTGCAGACTGTGCCATTGCAGGAAATGTGGATTTTTTAGTTACAAACGATAAGCATTATAACATTTTAAATGCCATTGAGTTTCCTCAGGTTCGTGTAATTTCATTAGAAAAGTTTAGTAAACTTAATAATGATGAAAATCTATTTGGAGTGTCATAACTTCATTTACTATAAAATTTTAACTCATTGAAAATCAAATAATTAAAATCTGACAATTTTTAATTATTTGATTTTTAATTAACAATCATCCGCTCTGCCAAAATCGCAATTCCCTCCTCAAAACTTACTGGATTATAACCCAACATCGCATGAGCTTTGTCTAATACAAAACCCGTTCGGGGTGGACGTTTGGCAGGTTGGGTGAAATTACTGGAATCTACCTCTGAGATTAAAGATTTATTCAACTTGAAAAAGTCAGCCGTTTTGATTGCCATTTCGTAGGGACTTAGAAAATCCTTTCCCGAAATATGAAATATGCCTTCTGCTTTTTGATTGACAACTAACCAACAGCCCATTGCTAAATCCTCGGCTAAGGTGGGTGTGCGAAGTTGGTCGGTTACAACTTTTATAGGTTTATGAGCTTCCAAAGAATTTTTGACCCACAAAATGATATTAGAACGGCTCATATCTTCGGCTATACCGTACACCAAAACCGTTCTGACAATTGCCCAAGACCCTTTTGAGCGTTTTACAATTTCTTCGGCAGCATATTTACTCCAACCATAAAAACTCACTGGACTTGGATTGTCATCTTCTGAATAAGGTCCTGCTTCGCCATCAAAAACAAAGTCTGTGGAAAGGTGACATAGAAAAACACCGTATTTTTCACAGGCATTTACGATATATTCTACTGCTTTTACATTCTTTTGCCAACAATCTTCTTTTTGCAATTCACAATCATCCACTTGGGTGAGTGCAGCGGTATGAATAATGGCATCTGGGCGATTTTTTGCTATAATTTCCTCTACTTGTTGAGCGTTGGTAATATCCATTTCTTGATATTCATAACCATTTTTAAAAGTCAAACGATTTTTACCAAGAGCGGTTGCAATTAGCTGAACATTAGTGTTTTGTGATAATAAATAAACTAATTTTTGTCCTAAAAGCCCATTTGAGCCTGTGATAAGTATTTTCATTTTTGTAGAGAAAAGAGGTTAGCGTTTAGGGAATAGTTTTTTAGGGTACAGTTTTTTAGAGAACAGATGATAGAGTACAGTTTTTTAGAGAACAGAGAACAGATTATAGAGAATGGAGAACAAATAAAGTCAATTTGAGATTATGATTTAGTTGTAATCTTGCAATCTAAACTCTATCATCTAATCCCTGTTCTTTATCATCTATTCTCTGTTCTCTATCATCTAATCTCTGTTCTCTATCATCTAATCTCTGTTCTCTATCATCTAATCTCTGTTCTCTATCATCTAATCTCTATTCTAAAACTCCCAACCATACAATTTTGTAATCTTCTTTTTACGCATTTTTTTGCACTTGATTGTCATGGAAATATCTTTCAAAGGGCGGTTTTGAGCATTTCGAGGCTGTTTTGCTACGGAATCAATAACCCATACATTATCAAGCACTTGTCCGAAAACGGTATAATTACCATCCAAATGGGGCGTTCCTCCAACGGTTTTATAAACTTGTTTTTGTTCATCGGTAAAAACCCTTTGTGGACTACGAGCCATTTGTTCTTGCAAGGTTTTATCATTCCACACTTTTCCTTGTACCACATAAAACTGACAACCCGAAGAGGCTTTTTGCGGATTATTATCTCTGGCAGCCGCTAAAACTCCTTTTTTATGAAATAAATCTGGCAGAATTTCGGCATCAACTTTGTAGCCTACATCGCCATTACCAAGCATTTCCCCTTGTTTAGCAGTCTTTGACTTTGGGTCTCCACCCTGAATCATAAATCCATCAATAATTCTATGGAAGAGTAAACCATCATAAAATTTATCATCTACTAATTTCAAAAAATTAGCTTTGTGTTTTGGCGTTTTATCATGCAAGATAGCGTGCATTTCGCCCCACGGAGTGGTGATTGTTACGAGATAATCTCTTTTGGATTGGGCTGTGATTTGTTGAGAAATGGTAATAAAAATTAGAAGTAAAGATAGTTTTTTCATTGATTATAATTTTGATGTTGATGAATAATATATCAATAAAAAAGGGTTAAAAACCCTCCTTTGAATAGTATCTATATTTCTATTTTTCCGTTATATAATTGGTCTCTGGGAAAAATCAAGTCCCAGTCTTCACCCCAAACAATATTTCCGTTTTCAATCATAAAGTTTTGGAAATACTCCACCGTTTGATACTTTTTAAGATATGGGATTTTAAGCGTTGCGAGATAATCAGAGAAATCTACTAAAGAAGTTTTACCATCCGCAAACCCAATTTTAACTTTAAAATCTTCTATGTATTTCGCATTAACAACTACGGCATTCATATCTTTTTTGTTATTTTGACTACGGCGGGTTTCTTATTCAAAATAAAAAAGTCCGTCCATTTTTCTACAATAGTCATTGCATAAGTCTCCACTACTTTCTGAGCGTCTTTTAGTTGTTTGGTAGGCAAAGGCTCAATTCCTCTGACATTTCTAATTTGAACATCAGTCAAAATACCATCTTCAAAGAAGATTTCAAAAACACTCTCAAATTCATTATAAGAAACATGAACGTGAATTGGTTCATGTTCATTGGCATAAAAATAAAAGATTAAACCGAAATATTCTATAATTTTAGGCATTTCAAATGAGAAAACCTTGCTAACCTTTATTTCACTAAGGGTTAACAAGGCTTATCAATTTAGTTTGTAATTACTTCGTCAATTTTACCACCTTCTTAATTCTATCTGATTTATCTGTTTTGGCTTGTAAAAATAACAAATCGTTCAGTTTGCCTTCTCGCCAAGTTTCAACCATATCGGTATAGTTGATTGTCCACCCGGAATTACGCCGTATCCTTTTACGGTATTGTTTTTACCCAACTGGATTATCATTCTCCAAGATGGTCCTGTGCGTTCGGTGGTGGCGTTTACAATGCCCGTTCCTCCACCTATTTTTACATCCACACTACTAAGGGCTTTTAATGCTCCGTCACGGTCGAGCAAATGGCGAATACTGGTAGATTTTTGTTTTGCCCATGCCCATTCTGGACTCATCGGCGACTTTCTCCAAATCGTTAAACTATCTAACGATGCTGATAAAGTTGCACTGGCTAATTCTTCTAAGGTTTCTACTTTGTTTTTGGTTGTAACGTCGTCGAACCATTTAGATTTTGGGTCTTTTCTAATTAATTCAATGGTTCTATCCAATGATGGATATTTCATTGGAATATTTTCATCGTAAGCAAATTCATCTTTCCAAATGGCACCGTACAATAGTTTAGACCACGTTTCAAAAATGGTAGGGGCAATTTCATCGGGGTCGTTTTTCTTGTTCCATTCTTTCAAAACTTTAATGACTGGTATTTGCTTTGCCGAAGGCGTTTTGACCAATGAGAGTAAATTATCTAAAATTCCCTGTGCTTTGAGGTTATAATTATCGTTTTGTAATATTCTCAAGCTATCAACTGTTCCTTTTGTCATCACGGTCAAACGCTGATTGATGCGTCTGCCACGTTCAGAAGGAGCAAATTCCCAGTTGATGTAATACGGGTAAGCAGGGTCAGTTGAAGATTGGTTAGCCGAACTCACAAAGCCACGGACTGGATTTTTCACGTGTGGATTGTGTGCGTGAGGAATAAAACTCTGCCAATCCGCATTTTTATCAGTTCCATCCAACGTATATTTTCCTTGTTGGCGGGCTTTCAGCGGGAACTTTCCGTTTACCCACAAAGCAATATCATTTTGGTTACTGGCAAAAACAAAATTCTGAGCGGGAGCAGCATAGTAACTCAAGGCTTTTACGTAATCGTCATAATTTTTAGCACGATTCAAGAGATAAAATGTTGATAATTCTTGAGATTTGTCATGGGCAATCCAACGCAAGGCGTGTCCCGTTGGGATATTTTCTTTGAATGGTTTCTGATTGTCTAAATACACAATGGGTCCGTGATGCGTAAACAAAACGGTATCTTGAATATCCTTTCCACCCTTAATTTTAAAGATTTCGATGCGTCTGGTAATTTTTTTCCATTGACCATCGTGCCAATATTCATTCATTTTGGCATCTTTAAATTTTACTTGGTACCAGTCCACTACATCAGCCCCAACATTGGTAACGCCCCAAGCCACATCACGGTTGAAACCACTGATAACATTGGGTGTTCCTGGCATAGTTGCTCCATAAACGTTCACGTCTGGACCAACCAATTGAGCTTGATACCAAATAGATGGCAAACTCAATGTTAAGTGTGGGTCATTTGCCAAAATGGGTAAACCCGTCGCAGATTTTGCTCCACCAATTGCCCAGTTATTCGAGCCAATTCCCTTGTCACGTTCTTCGTTCGCTTTTACACTTCCTCTTCCCATAAAATCAGCAGGTGCTTTGGGTAATGGTAGCGGCGTAAAGTCACGGGGTGTACCCGTTGGAATGATAGGACTTTCTTCAAAAGGATAATTTGGAAAAAGGTCTTCGGCTACCTGTTTTCCGTATTTTCTCAAAATATTGGTCATGCGTAAATCATCAGTACCAGAAGCCAATACAAACGACATATTTTTCAAAAATAACGCACTTTTTAGAGGCGACCACGCTTCGGGTTTGTAGCCCAACAATTTATATTCTACGGGTAAATCACGAGGTTTTAGTTGGGCGATATAAGCATTCACACCATCAGAATAGGCATCGAGTGATACTTTAGATTTAGGGTCTTCCATCATCCCTGCAAGCGATTTCTCCGCTCCGTAAACTGACCCCATCCTGCGGTTATACTGGTCAGATTCCAAGGCTTTTGCTCCTACAATTTCCGTTAAACGACCCGCTGCATAGTGCGTCTGAAACTCCATTTGCCACAAACGGTCTTGAGCGGTTACGTAGCCCTGAGCCATGTATAAATCATGGTCATTATTGGCGAAAATATGGGGAATACCCAGCTCATCGTACTCAACGGTTACTTCATCCAATAATCCAGGGATTTGTAAAGCACTTTCAGAAGAGGCTTCAGCAAGGGGAGTTTCACCATTCACCCAAAAACCCGTAAAAGGACTTAAAAATGAGCCAAAAGCAGGGATTGAACCCCAATTTCGATTAAGAGCATAACACAAGAAAATAGTAACGGCAAGTGATAGTAGGGCTTTTACGAATTTCATAACGAAAATTTTAGATTGGTAATGATTGTACCAAATTAGGAAAATTTATTAACTAATCAAGGGACAGCCTACTTGAATGTAACAGAAACGACCTTATTTGTTACTTTTTTGCTTGTTTTTGATGAAACTGAAAATTTTACTTTACAAAGAATAACTTTTCATTTACTCAGATAATATCCTGTTTTGAAACGGATAGAATATCTACTTTTTTCTTTTAAATTTGGTTCAGATTACACCTACATTCTGATTATCTGGGCGTATGCTATATGCCACTACGGTACATTCCAGTATTTATATTATCAAATAAATGAAAACTGAATAATTATCAATCGAATAAATAGTAGTTCTTCCAGAGTTTTAGCTTTGTACTCAAAGTATTAAATACTATAATCGGAGTCGTCGGGGAAGGTAAATTTTTGTGGTTGAAAATCTAACATAATCAGAAGTAGAAAAC
>JALONS010000090.1 GCA_025454855.1 Arcicella sp. | reverse complement strand
TTTTAACTCGTTCCGTTGGGTAGCTGTCAATGGTATTTCCATCTTTCAAAATTAAAAAATAAACTTAGTTTCGCAATCCTTTTACGTTTGTGTATAAAAGTATTGTTGCATGATAGACTCATCAATGGGTGGAAAGCTATCGTAAGCCATCCGTTCATGCTGAGTTAAAAAGGAAGATACCATATTTATTGGTATAATTAAAGGTGCGTTTGTTTGGACTTTTGCAAAGTCATTTATCAAATCACAAAGTAATTCTTTTTGGGCTATAAATTGTATATATTTGTTGTATAATAAACAAAGTATATTTAGAGTCTGATAATATTGAATAACTATATACAAACAGAATGAAAATAGGCTACGCAAGGGTTAGTACCAAAGACCAAGTTTTAGATTTACAAATTGATGCTCTCAACAAAGAAGGTTGTGAGCTAATTTTTAAAGAGACAGCATCGGGTGCAAAAACTGACCGACCCGAATTACAAAATCTTTTGAAGCATATCCGAAAGGGTGATATTGTGGTTGTTTACAAACTCGACCGCTTGGGGCGTTCACTAAAACACCTGCTTGAAGTCGTTGCTGAGCTAAACACAAAAGAAGTCGGTATCAGAAGTATCAACGATGCCATAGATACAACCACCCCACAAGGAAGACTATTCTTTAATATTTCTGCCTCGTTTGCGGAATTTGAAAGAGATTTGATTCGTGAACGAACAAAATCAGGATTAGAAGCAGCAAGAGCAAGGGGTAGAAAAGGTGGTCGCCGACAGGGAATGACCAAAGAGGCTGAACAAAAAGCGATTCTTGCTGAAACGTATTACAAAGAAGGTAAAATGGGGGTTAATCAGATTGCCGATGAGATTGGTGTTTCCAAAATGACTTTGTATAAGTATTTGAAGTATAGGAAAGTTAAAATTGGGAATTATAATAAAGATAACTAAGTGCTTAGTTTGAAAGGTTAATTTTTCGGCTGTTTACTATAAGAACCTCTATTTGAAGAATAAAACCAATTTTTGTGTAACCATCTCTCAATCCTTTGAACTCTCCCTCAAATGTTGAAGACAGAGAAAAGTTGTGAGCTTTTTTTTCAATAGTGAGTAGTGGGGCTTGGTTGAATAAAATAATTTCACTGGCTTGCAATAATTTGATTCTACTCATAAAGGATAATTTCAGGTTAAAAATGGTCTCATAAAACGTACGATTTATAAGATTTTGGCAGAAAGAAATGTACCTTTTTAGGTTTACAAGAAAGAAAATAAGATTACAACCAACTAATAAATTGGTTAAAAATTCTAAATTTTCGTGCCAATTTTATGAGAACTCCAAATTCTACTAATTTTTTTCAATAAAAGGTTACATTTTTTCATTATGCTTCGACCTACGTCTAAAAATGGGAGATGAAAAAACTAATCATGTTACTTTTTGTCATATTTGAAGGCTTCGCCCAAGAAAAAACGGTTGAATCGTTCAAAAAGGGGAATTATGAACGATTGATTGTGGATGGAAAACTTGATGAACCTTTATGGAAACGGGCAAAGCCTATTACTGGATTCAAACAGCATTTTCCAGAAGATAATGTTTCTGCCAATCAAAATACAATGGTTTGGATGGTCTATGATAATAAAAACTTATACTTTGCTGCCAAATGTTTTGACAAAGTCGAAGGTGATTTTATTACAAGTTCGTTGAGACGTGATTTCAAAGGTAAATCAGATAAATTTGAGGTTTACATTGACCCTTATGGTGAAGGAAATAATGGATATTTTTTCGGAGTTACGCCCCTTGGTGTGGAAAGAGAAGGTCTAATAATGGAAGGTTCGGAAGTGGATTCTCGGTGGGATTGTGTTTGGCAATCGGCTACAAAAAGGGAAAAAGGTTTTTGGACAGTTGAAATGAAGATTCCTTTTCATGCCCTCAATTATAGCGATTTCAATGACACGTGGAAGGTCAATTTTGTGAGATTTGACTACAAAAATAATGAAGTCTCATCGTCTGTGGGCGTTCCCAGAAACTATGATATGCAGAATTTGGCGAATACTCAACCTTTGAAATTTAAAGGAAAATTATCAACATCAAATACTCACTTTAATTTTAGTCCGTATGTCAGCGGTGGTGTTGAAAAAATTGAAGATGGAAAAACACAATTTACGCCCCGAGTTGGGATAGATTCTAAAATAAGAATTGGTTCAGCTTTGAATTTAGATTTGACGATAAATCCTGACTTTTCACAGGTTGAAGTTGATAGACAGATTACAAATTTGAGTCGGTTTGAAATTCAATTCGAAGAAAGGAGACAGTTTTTTATCGAAAATAATGACCTGTTCGGAAACTTTGGTTTTGATAATGTAAACCCCTTTTTTTCGAGACGTGTGGGCGTGGGACGTGACCCATTTACCCAACAATTCAGACAACAACCCATTTTATTCGGGGCAAGATTAAGTGGTAAAATCGACGATGAAACTCGGATTGGAGTTATGAATGTTCAAACAGCCGAACTGAAAGATGAAAAAGTTGCTGCCCAGAATTATTCCGTTTTCACGATTCAAAGGAAGATTCAAGACCGCTCGAATATATCGTTGATGTTTGCTAATCGGAACAGATTTGACAGTGAACAAACTGCCTCAATTGATAACAAAGAAGCAAAATATAATCGTGTAATTGGAGTTGATTATAATTTAATAACAGCAAAAGACAAATGGAGAGGAAAGGCTTTTGTACATCATTTATTTCGCCCAGACCGAGACGGTGGCGGTTGGTCGCACGGGGGGGCATTAGGGTTTAATTCAAAGTATTTTGAGGGCGATTGGAAACATGAAATCGTAGGAAAAAACTACCGCCCAGATTTTGGATTTGTTAGACTGACGGACTACTATCAATATCATCCACAATTAAGAGGTATTTATTATTTCGATAAAAAATCACCCATCAATAAAATATCGTATGGCATTGGTGCTAAACTTCTCAATAATCTGACTACCAACCAATTGTATGAAAGAGAAGTAGAACATAAGATCTATGTAAAACTTCAAAACACCGCATCATTATCGGTTTATTATACGCAAAACTACGTGTATCTTTTTGAAGCATTCGACCCTACGAATACGAAATCTACTAAATTGCCGATTGGAGATTATAACTTTAACTTCCTGAAAATCAAGTACGAATCAGACAAAAGGAAGGAAATTAACGGGAGTGCTTACATGAAAGTTGGGGAATATTTTAATGGAAAAATTACTTCATTCAATGGAAATTTGAATAGACGTTTTCAACCAAATGGAGAGCTTGGACTGGAAGTAAACATCAATAATATCAGATTGCCCGAACCTTTTGCTTCCAAAACTTTGTGGTTGATTGGTCCAAATTTAGATTGGGCGTTTAACAAAAGTATGTTTTTGAAAGCTGTCATACAGTATAATAGTCAAATAGAAAATATTAATACAAACGTGCGATTTCAGTGGAGATATAAACCGATGTCAGATTTTTATCTTGTTTTTACTAATAATTATAGCGAAGATTTGCGATTCAGAAATGTTGGTCTGATTTTCAAATTAAATTATTGGATAGGCTAATATACTGAAAAAATATTGATGATAATCTAACAATGAAACCCCAAAAACAGACTATATAATGAAGGAATTTGAATCGGATGCTAATATTTTGGAGGCATTACTTTCAAGCAAGGACAGTAACAAAGCTATATCTTTTCTGTATAAAAACAGTTATTATATGCTCGAAAACTTAGTGTTGAAAAATGGTGGTAATAAAATGGATGCCGAGGATGTCATTCAGGAAACCATGATAACCTTTATAGAAATGGTGCAGGCGGCAAAATTTAGAGGAGAGTCTGCCATCAAGTCAATTTTATACTCTATTTGTAAAAATATTTGGATAACAAAATTTCGCAAAACTACCCAAGAGAGTATCAGGATAGACAACTATGTTCTTGAAAATGAGAGATTTGAAAAAGATATAACAGAGCAAATTCAAAAGAATGAGGCTAACAAAATTGTCGGTCAAGTTTTTGATAAAATAGGGGACTCTTGCAAAAAAATCTTGACTTTTTATTATTATGAAGACCTTTCTTTTAAAGAGATTTTAGACAAAACTAACTATGAAAACGAACAAGTTATTAGAAATAAAAAATATAAATGTATGAAGAGCTTAATGGAATTATTAGAAAACTCACCAAGTTTAACCTCATCCTTCAAATCATCACTGTATAACCAAAAATAGATATGAACAGAGAACAATTAGAAAAAATAGAATCATTTGTAAATGATTCGCTCGCCTTGGAAGAGAAGAAAGTTTTTCAAAGTGATATTGATAAAAATCCTGAACTTTTAGCGACAGTTAATCAATTTGTCTTTACGAAAAAGAGTATCAAATCGGCAAATATTAGAAGAGAAGTTGCAGAAATTCATCAGAAGTTTATGTTGGAGGAATATAATTCCCAACAAAACGATGAAATTAAAAAGCCTGTTATCAAAAAAATGTTTTGGAATAATACCGTCAGAATTGCCGCCTCGATTATTTTAGTGGTTGGTGTTTGGGTGGGCTATCAAGTTACAACGCTCAATCCAGAATCAATTATTGCTGACAGTCAGATTGAATATACTTCATCGACTTTCCGTGGAGAAAAATCAAATCTTGGAAACGTTCGGGTGCTTTATCGAAAGGGTGATTATGAACAAATGCTTCAAATCCTTGGAAAGGAGGCAAATCCCAATGCTGAAATGATTTTTTTGATGGCAATGGCAAACTTTAAAATGAAGAATTATCAAAAAGCCCTTGATGAATTTGAACAACTAAGATTAGCAAATGCTAAAACAACTGAACCAAGTTTTGTTCATGAATTGGCATATTATGAAGCACTTTCTTTGATTGGTAATCAGGACTACGAATTAGCGATTCAAAATCTTGAAAAAATTAAAGAAGACCCCAATAACCCGTACCGTGTTGGGATTACGGAATGGCAATTGTTTAAGTTGAAATTTATGAAATAAAATTATTCCTAACCACTATTAAAGCCGATGTAATTTGTATCGGCTTTTTTTATAATGGGGACTCAAGATTTATCAAAGTTTTGAAAAAAATCGTAAAAATAATTCAAAAACTGGTTACAAATATTCTTCCAGCTTCAACTAATAACTATAAAACAGCAAACTTAAACAAGAACAATTATGAAATCGAGAATCAAAAAATCATTTATTTGCAACCATGTAAATGATTATCAAATCAGCCAAAACTTAGTAAAATCACATATTCCACAAGTTGGAGATATTGCCATTTTTGAAGTATTAAATATCGGAAAACATTCTACAATCCAAGGAGATTCAAAAAGAAATGAAAAAATCATGGTTGGTGACCAAATTATGGCAGCTTTCGGACATCGTTATGCAACGGCTCAATTTGAAGGGTATGTTCCAGAAAGAATCCAAACAGAGTTTCATATTTTAGGTGCTGGTGGCGTGATTGGTGAGGTAAAATCAACAAATGATAAATTTAAAGATGGTGGACCAACCCGTTTGCGTATAATTGGATACGTTACCGATACTGATAACAAAATTATCAACACAAAGGAAATTCATAGTACTAAAATGTTGAAATTTTCTGGAAAAGCTGCTTCACAAACGAAGGTGATTTTATCTATTGGTTCATCAATGGACAGCGGAAAAACTACAACGGCAGCCTATGTGGTTCATAATTTGAAGAAACAAGGCAAAAGGGTTGCCTTCATTAAATTGACGGGAACAGCCTACACAAAAGATGCTGATTTAGCCTACGATTTAGGAGCTAATATGTCTGTTGATTTCAGTAAATTAGGGTTTCCATCAACTTTTATGTGTTCTGAATCTGAGTTATTGAACCTTTATGAAACACTTTTAGATGATACTTTACTTTGCGAACCTGACTATGTAGTCATGGAAATCGCTGATGGAATTTATCAGAGAGAAACCCGTTTACTACTCCAAAATAAGGCTTTTGTCAATAGTATTTCAGCGGTAATTTTCTCAGCAAATGACAGTTTATCGGCAGTATGCGGAGTACAAACCCTCCGTAGTTGGGGTATTCAACCTTTTGCCTTGTGTGGTATGTTTACAACTTCACCATTATTGATTGAAGAAGTTGAAACACTCGTGGAAACACCTATTTATTCCTTGAAGGGTTGGGAGAAAGAAGGTGCTACCGAGTTGATTACACATTCAGAAATGGATAAAGGTAAAATGGTTGAATTACCCCAAATCAATTCAGGAAAATTTTTAGAAGTGGCATAAAATCTCAAAAGTCCCAGTGAAATCTCATGAAAAACCTTTGGTTTTATAAACCGTTTCTTCTCAAAAACAAACTTTTTTGCATAACTTTCATTCTGATTGGTGTTTTCAATAACATCACAAACTTGTTGATTCCATTATCAATCGGGAGATTTTATGAGTTGATATATCACGGTCATTCAAACAAAGGTTTTATTTTGGATTCCTTGGGGTTAAATTTTGGAAAAACCTTTGATTCTTTCATCTTTTGCTTTCTTTTTCTGATAATTATAAAAGCAGTTTTGGAGTTTGCAAATGGGCTTTTTAGAGATAAAATCGAAGAAAAGTTCATTGCAAACATACGATTAACTGTTTTTCAACAACAGATAGAATCTCCTTATGAATCATATTACAGAAAGGCAACAGCAAAATATTTAGGCAAATACTCCTCTGATTTTAGTAGTATCAAACGTGGGCTTTCAGTGGGAATATTGATATTCTGTGCCGATATTTTATTTGGTATTTCTGCTATATTATTTCTGGTAAAAATTAATGTTATTCTTACCATTGTTCTGATTTATGGACAGACCTTACATTTGATAATATTGAGTATGGTTGAATCTCGAAGAATAAAATTACTGACTGAAAAACACGACTCAAAAGCGTCATTTGTCAATTTTGTATCGGAAAGATTGCATAGTTTTTCCACCATTAAAGTCTTTGGAAGAGGTCGAATTGAAAGAAAACGTTTTGAGAAAAGGGCAGAATCAATGGGGCAGTCTTTTTTGAAATATTCATCAATCAGAAGTCTCGAAAACGCACTCATTCCTACGGGTATTTATCTCACAATCTGTCTTTTATTATTCTGTATTTTCAAACTTTCAAATTCCGTAAATTTTGCAATCGACGGGGCAGCTTCAGTTGCATTTATACTACTCGTTTTCTCTGTTCGACCGATTTTAAAACGATTTTTGAAAGTAGGAATCCATTGGAGAAATGCTGAATTGTCAATTCTAAAAAGTATGAACTCGGAAAATAAAATTATGAATGAGACCAAATTCAAATTTCACGAAGGACATATTGCTTTCAATTTCGTGAGTTTTGGTTACGACGTTTCAAAAAAAGTATTGAATAATCTATCTTTTGAGGCAAAAAGTGGCAAGATTACTCGAATTTGCGGTAAATCTTGTTCTGGAAAAACAACAATTTTGCGGTTAATTACCAAATTATATTCGCCACAACAAGGGATAATTTTCATTGATGGACAAGACATAAGTCGTGTTTCAGGAGTTCGCAAGCACATCGGTGTCATTTCTGAGGAGTTCCCATTTATTGGAAAAGATGTCTTTGAGGCAATTACCGAATCAAAAACTGAAGAAAGCAAACAGAAATCGGCGAATATTTTGGAAAAATTATGTCGAACTTTTCAACTCAAAGAACCAATATCAATTCACAAAAAATTAGTTGACGGAGGCTGCAATTTATCTCAAACAGAGAAGAAAATTTTGGCTTTTGCCAGAGCAATTTTGAGCGAAAAACCTATTCTTTTATTTGATGAACCTTTTTCAGGAACGAGTGACCAAATCACGTATTTCTTGGGGCTTTATATCAATGAACTTAAACAAAACAGAACGATTTTAGTGATTTCATCCAGGAATTGTGGAACGATAGAGTATGATAAAATCGTGGATTTGGATAAATTAGAACCACAATTAGAAATGTTTATTCAAGAAGATTGTGAGTTGGTTTAAGCCCATAGTTTTTCTTTAAATTTGAAAAAAAAGCCAAGACATATCACTAACCCACCAACTACAATCATTATACTATTCCAATTAAATCCTCTTTCGGGTACACCCACTAAAATAAGGTGTCCCCAGAAAGTCGGAGAATGATATTGAGCCATTTTGGGGTCATCCAATAAATCTAATTTTGCTTTTTGGAGCGACTCCGCAACGGAATCCCCTTGGTCGAGATATCGATAAAAATGTTCTGAAATATATGCCGTGGCTTCGTCTTCTGCTTTCCAAAGTGAAGTGATAATATTTGTACAACCCGACAATGAAAATGCTCTCGTCAAACTCATAACGCCTTCATTTTTAGCTTGTTTGCCTGCCGATGTCTCGCAAGCACTCAAAAAAAGTAATTCTGTATGGTGTAAATTCAATAGTTTTATTTCTTCTGAATATAGCCTTGTATTCACAGTGTCTTTCAGAACTGGATAGAAAGAAATGTAAGATTTCTCAGGAATTAAATTGTCTGCTTGGGCGTGGGTGGATAAATGGATGATAGAATATTTGGCAGATTTTGAAATAAATGATTGTTTTGTGGCATCTCTATCAATAATTTTTTCACCTTTCAAGGTATTAATTTCCTTTAATGAAGCGGGTAAAAAACCCTCGGAGGCTTCATTGGCAAAGGGGGCATAAATCAATAATTTATCAAAATCAACGGTTTTTGGGTTTGAATTATTAAGCAAAATGTCGGCAGAATATTCGTAACACATTCTCCATTTTTTTAGTAAAAACTCTTCCTGAGAATCCAATAAAATTTCAAATGGTAATCTTACTGTTTCGTAGTGTGGGATGATGATAACTTCTTCAACTGATTGGAGGTAATTTTCAACGGGTTTTATTAATTTTTGATACAATAAATGACATTGAGGAGTTCCTGAAAACGTTTTACCGTAAAGATTTCTCGAAATTTTTTCGTTAATAAGATTAATCAAAAAATCAATTTGTTTGGCTTCACCTAAATTTTGATGATACAAACCAGACTTTGTCAAAAGAAATAAATGGTAGGTTTCCTGAGCCTTAAAAATAGACAAAATAACTCTTTTATCAGTAATATATTGTTTGGTTAAATCCTCAATTTTTAAGTTTCTGGCATTATTTTGCTTAATCTCAAATTCATTAATTGTATTTTGTATTCTTGATAATTTTACTTCAATATCGTTGAGTTCTTGTTTTTTGGTAAAATCTGTCTGCTCATGATAGTTGGTAGAAATCAGTATTTTTGATTTAGAAGCTCTCAAAAATCGTTCCTGGAGCAACAGTGAATCAGGAATTACTGACTCGTTCTTAAATTTATTCTCGTTCAGATTAATACCCAAAATACATGATTTACTTCTTTCAGACAACGTGAATGCAGATTCCAACAAAGCAGGGTCTTTAAAAACTTGATTTCCATCCATCAAAAGGTTGAAATATGTATCAAAAAAGGGATTGATTTTCTCAGACAAAAATATTCTCGCTTCATCATTATCATATTGTCTCAAAAGATGGTTAATCAATTGAAAAGCTGCTTCATACGAACTTACAGCGGCATTGAAATACGCCCTACTTTGATTCTTTGTATAGTACATTTCTCTAAAACAATTTCCTTTTGCTAAAATTGTTTTAAGTAATAGAGTGTTATTGATATTTGAAGAAAAATTGGTAGGATTAGCAAAAATATTATCATCCTTGGTATTAAAATCCAAATGATAAATTGCTCTTTGGTAATAATAAAGAGCTTTCCCCCATTTTTTTTCTAATGCTGAAATATCCCCCAGCAATTTAAAAGTATTTCCTAATTCTAAAATTTTGTTAGCACTACTGCTCTGTGGATTCTTTATGTGTATAGAAATAGCGTTCTTTAAATGAATTGATGCCTGAGCATAATCCTTCTGCATGAAATACCCTTGTCCTAACTTATTTTGAAGTAATATTTTAGTGACAAAATCATCCACTCCATTTACTTTTTGCAAGAGAGATAATGCCTTATCTGTTTCATTTAATTCTAAATAAGTACTCGCAATATTGATTAAAATTCGATTTTCATCGGGTACTTTATCGATAATTGTTTGGTATAATTTTAATGCTTCTTGATACTTCCCGAGTAATCTCAATGAGGTGGCAGTATTACTGTTAATGGCAAAATCTGCACTACTCTTCCCTTGATTATGCAAAATAGCTTTTGCTTTATCGTAGTAATTGATGCTTTGGCGGTAGTTGCCACTTTCAAAATATAAAACCCCCAATGTATTAAATAAAGATTCTGCATGGCTAATTTTAGGATATTTAGAATATATTTTTTCTGCTTTATTGAGGTAAAAATAACAGGAATCGAAGTGGTTGAGATAATACTGAAGCTCGCCACAATATAGGTATGGCTCAAAAAGTAGGGAGTCTTTGAGGGCATATTTTTGAGCAATTGAAATAGAATTTTGATAAGAATTTAATGAATTTTTGTAGCGGGAGTAAGTTTGATGGATAATACCCAATTTTTTGTAAGCATCATATTTTTTGAAGGCATTTAATCGTGTGTTCGGTGCATGAATGATATATTGTTCGAAATTTTCAATTACTTGATTATCAGTATTCTCGGTAGGATTATCAGAATTGTAAAACAAATTCCCGACTTCGTATGCTTTCTCGAAGTCAGGAAGTTGTTGTTGTGTAAAGCCAATAAAAAGTAGCAATGATGTGAATGCTGTGAGTAAAATTGCCTTCATCAAAAAAGTATTTTTAAATTGAGGGCAATTTACAATATTATTAATATAATCCACACACAATGATGTCTGGTGGTCTGGGTTTGCTGTATTCAAGTCTTGAACTCTTATTGGTTCTTGCTGAATTCACCATCAAAGAACTATTTTTGTTCGCAATCTGATTGAGTAAGGATTGAGGAACCGCCCCGACTGTTTGGTAATAATGAAACTTTACCTCAATAAAATTTAAAGCCTTTTGACTATTATCTGTAATGCGATAGTAAATTCTAACCAATTTTGTTGTTCCATTCACAGGATTTGAACCTAATGCTCCATTTTGCAAAGTCTTTCTCAAATCAATTTTTCCTGTAAGTTTATTAATTTCAATGCCTTGCGGTATAACTTCATGTCCTGTAGCAGGTTCATCGCCAGTTCCATCACCATCATCATCGTCATTTCCATCATCAAATTCACATTCGTTATCATCGTCGTTTTCGTCATCATCATCGTCGTCGTCATCATCATCGTCATCATCGTTTCCATCTGAACAAGGTAAAATCGAAGTTAGACCCTTATAGCTTGGTATTGCAAAGTCTTCATTATTGCCCAAATTATAGATTTTACTCAAATAATCAACCCCCGAAATAGTTACAAATCTAAAACAAGTATCAGTTGTATTGGCTGGCACAAAATATACTCTATATTTTAATCCAGACTCGCTCAAGGTTACATTAATTGCTCCCGTTGTAGTGTTAATCGAAAGCCCCTCTGGTCTAACGCCATACGTTCCAGTTTGGGAATTTGTTGCTGGAATAATCAAATTTCCATTTTGATTGGATTTAAAAAATAAAGTATCAGGATAACTGAAACTGTTACAAGTTGAACTTATCCGCTGAGAACTTTTTGGCGAAATGTTATTATTATCATCAATATTTTTACATGAATAAAATAAACCAACAGAAAAAAGTATTGCAAGAAATACCAAAATTTTAGAATGTTGATGAAGTTTAGTTTTCATTTTGGGAAGGGTTTTTAATTGTTATTTTTATTAGTAGAAGCTGTTTAAAAAAATGTAACCAATTTTTTCATTTTTTTTTAGATACTTCAAAAAACATTCTTCAGTTTCTTGAAAACCTATTTAAGAAACATCAAAGAATATAGAAAGTTGATTTTCTCGATAATTTAAAAAAGTAAATATATTATTATCTAAAACTCATTATTTCTTTGATTCCATTCTTTTACCATCTGCAAGTAAGTTTGAATTATGTAACGTCAATTACGATAGTATTCTTGTTAAAAAACCTCCTTAACATACTAAAGGCATTACGGGGGGGCTGAGAGATGTCTGTTTGCGTTATCATCACTAACCATTCCATTAACTCATAAAAAATACTGTTTTAGGTTACATTTTTAAAAACAGGTTTGACAAACGTTTAAAAATTCATTTAATAAAAACTAAAAATCATGAAAAATTTTATGCTTCCAACAAAGATTACAATTTTGGTAATCGGTCTGATGATGAGCAATATAACTTATTCTCAAATCACTATTGATTCGCCTTCGGTACTCAAAAATGCTTGTGAAACATCGCCTGGCAATGTGGTAAATGTATCGCAATCCATCAAGATTTCAAGCCCAACGTTTCAATTTACGCCTACTCAAATCAATAGTCCTTGTACATTAGTAATCACTAATCAATCTAAGGTAGAATTTGAAAGGGCAAATGTTGCTTTCACTGGTGCCTTGAGTGTTCAGAGTACAGGAAAAGGTGAAATGGTAGCGGTTAATTCATTGATAAAGGCTACTTCTATTTCGATAAGTTTGGGTGGTGAAGATAGCCAAATTTCAAGTTCACAATCAGCTTTTCAAGCACAGGCTGGTAATTTGACGATGACATTGGGCAACAAAGCTAAGATGGAAATTTACAGTGTTTTGAATACTTCAACCCCAAACAGTTTATCGGCAACTGGCATGATAAACATCAGTGCTGGGCAAAATTTCACTGCCTCAATTGCTGATATGGGAGTTGCTGGAAATCAAGGTATTAGAATTGCTTCAAATGGTATAGAGGCACTTTTGAAACTCGAAAAAGTAGTTTTTAGAAGTTCGGCGGGCAGTGCTAATGTCGTAGCCACAGGCACAAAATGTTTGTTGGAAGCCAAAGAATCAGGGTTTTATGTAGCTAACCAAACCAATATCAGATATAGTGGTGGAGAAACAAATATAAAATTGAGTGAAATAGGTTTTGGTGGAACTACTTTTAATACACCTATGATTGGTGCTGTTACCATTAACGCCGCAGAAGGCTCTGCCAGTATCGGAAATATAGAAATGTCAGATATTCGTACATACGGAACTATCAATGGTGGTTTTAAAGCTACAGCAGCCGTGGGTGGAAACAATGGAGGTGTGAAAGTAGAGAAAAGTAATATTACGGTTGGTGGTGATGTTTTATTTGAAACGGGTAATGTAGGCACAACCGAAGTAAAAGAAAATTCGATAACATCAGGTACAAAAATTACGGTAAAAACTGGCAACGGCGGCAACTGTTTAGCAACTCCCAACAGAAGTTTGACTGCACCTTCAGTTATTACTTGTTCATCTCCTATGGCAAGATTGGCTAATGTCTATGATATTGACGAAATGCCAGATTTGAGTGTTTATCCAAACCCAAGCAATGACGGTAGTATCAACATCAAATTGAAGCAAACCTCGGAATCTGGAAATGTAATTTTGACAGATTTAAATGGCAATACCGTAAAACAATGGGATGGCGTAAAGGGCGACAATATATCTGTAAAAGACCTGAAAAGAGGTACTTACATCATTCAGTATATGGATACTACGGTCGGAACAAAGAAATCAACCAAATTCATTGTTGATTAAATAAAACTCTTGCTTATTCTATCTTGAAAAATCAATACAAGATTTGTATAATTTAGAACAGAAGACAGTAATAGCAAAAAAGTTACTACTGTCTTTTGTTGTACACATTAAATTTTTCAAAAGATTTCATTTCTTCCTGTATTTCATACCCCCACCAACGACAAATACGTAAAATTAGATACTCGTTTTCTCGAATGCTTCTTCCATTTTTTGTCTATCAAATTCCTTTTCATTGTTGGCAATCCAAATAGTGGCAACACCATTGCCGATAAAGTTGGTGATTGAACGGGCTTCTGACATAAATCTATCCACGCCCAACAAAAGGGCTAATCCTTCTACTGGGATTACTTTGATGGCAGTTAGAGTGGATGCTAAAACAATAAAACCGCTGCCAGTTACGCCCGCAGCACCCTTGCTCGTTACCATTAAAATACCAATTATGGTAAGCATTTGTTGTAAATTGAGTTCTACATGAAAGACTTGTGCCAAGAAAATAACAGCCATTGATAAATAAATAGTTGTACCGTCAAGATTGAAAGAATATCCTGC
>JALONS010000364.1 GCA_025454855.1 Arcicella sp. | reverse complement strand
GTTAAATTATTAGGTTATAATTTTTCTAAAGTCAAAACCTCACCCCTGCCCCTCTCCGATGGAGAGGGGAGAAAAATGGGATAGAATGCCCCCCTCTCCATCGGAGAGGGGCAGGGGGTGAGGTTAGGATTAACAGGATAGAATTTGTGAAATTAAGTACATGACTCCGTAATTTTTTAAAACTTAAAACCTTCAACTCATAGACTCATAAACTTACGACTCTATCTCACAAAAGCGATAAAATCAGTAACGGGCATTTCTGGAATTTGTCCTTTCAAGTTAAAAACTATCTGTCTCTGGAATTTGTCCTTTCAAGTTAAAAACTATCTGTCCACGATGGTAAGTGGAGTGATTCATTAGATGCGTTAAAATTTCTTGAATGGTTGAAGAATATTCAATACCTTCACTCGTGACGTAAGCAATTGTTTTCGTGAAATCATCCTCCGATAAACTTTCTACAAATGATACTAAATTTTGAGTAGTTTTTCTGAGTAATTGACTACTTTCCCACAAATCCTTTTTCTCCCACAGAGCCAAATAACTATTTTCATTCCTTAATCGACAAAGCCAATTATTTTGGGCTGCCAAAATATGGTTTAATAACTCAAGACCTTTTTCAGATGGATATTTAGTCATTCCCAAAGAGTCGATGATTTTTTCGTTTGCCCATTGTTCGTAGGCTAAAAATTTAAGAAAGTGTGATTTCATAGTGTTTTTTATTTTCCCAAATCTAAAATAAAATCTTGAAATTTGAACTAAATATTGACTAATCTTGTAACTTAGTAGAGTAATAGATTTTAATTAACCTCATTTATATTGAGTTGAAATGGATTTGTAAAAGATGATTGCGTAAACTGCTTATTTTTAAAGATTTACTCATTCGTTTTTTAGCAAATCGCTTTTTACTTAGTTAATTCACTTTAAAATTGTTAATAATATGTCATTAAGATTAGGAGATATTGCTCCCGACTTTACAGCGGAGACAACACAAGGAACAATCAGTTTTCATGAATGGATTGGTAATTCATGGGCAATGCTATTCAGTCATCCTGCTGACTTTACGCCCGTTTGTACTACCGAATTAGGTAAAACAGCCCTTTTGAAAGGAGAATTTGAGAAGAAAGGAGTAAAAGTAATTGCAGTGTCGGTGGATGATTTAGATTCGCACAACAAATGGGTACCAGATATTGAGGAAGTTAATAACGTAAAAATGAATTTTCCAATCATTGCCGATTCTGACCGTAACGTGGCTACGCTTTACGATATGATTCACCCAAATGCTTCGGAAAAAGCCACTGTTCGTTCAGTTTTTATCATTGGACCCGATAAAAAAGTAAAATTAACGCTTACTTATCCTGCTTCAACTGGGCGTAATTTCCAAGAATTATTGCGTGTAATTGACTCATTGCAACTTACTGCTAATTACCAAGTGGCAACGCCTGCCGACTGGAAAGATGGCGAAGACGTTATTATTACACCAGCCGTAAAAACGGAAGATGCTGCTGATAAATTCCCGAAAGGTTTTACCGTTATCAAACCGTATTTACGTACCACTCCACAACCTAATAAATAGTGATTTAGGTGGAAAATTTAAGGATAAGGAAAATGTTTGTAAATTTGTTCAAACGTTTTCTTTATCCTTTCTTGTTTTATGGATTTTCTGAAATTATTACTAACCCGATTTATCTTACTTCCCTCAAAAGTCAAACTTTTATTAGTTGTTCTCCTCGTATTTTTTCTTGCAATTTTTTATTATTTTTTGCTCAGACCCAATCCCAACGGCTGGGAGCGAATTTCCAAAATTGGTATTACTTTACCACTTCGGTATAAAATTCACGGGATAGATGTTTCGCACCACAATGGTATTATTGATTGGCAAAGAGTAAAAAAGATGCGTTTTTCGGATGAAGATTTACAAATTGAATTCTGCTTTTTAAAAGCTACTGAAGGTTTGACTCACTCGGACAAACAGTTTGATAGAAATTGGGAGCGTCTCGGAAAACTTAATATCAAACGGGGTGCTTATCATTTTTTTATTCCCTGGCGTGAACCTGTTGGGCAAGCTAAGAATTTTATCAACTCCGTAAAACTCCAAAAAGGTGATTTTGCACCTGTATTAGATATTGAACAAAATTCGTTAAAGTCTGACAGTCAAATAATTAGAGAAATTGAAATTTGGTTAGACATTGTTCAACAACATTACGGAGTAAAGCCCATTATTTACACAAACCCTAATTTTTACAAGAAATTTATCAAAGGAAATTTTGACGACTACCCACTCTGGATTGCAGATTATTCAAAGGAAACCCTCAAAGGGTATGGTTCGAGTTTATGGTTTTGGCAACATAATCAGAAAGGATGGTGCGAAGGCGTAAAGGGTACGGTTGATTACAATGTTTTCTTAGGTTCAGAATCAGATTTGGCGGACTTATGTTTGTAATTAGGAATTTTGAGTTAGCAATCAACACATCCATTCAATACCTAATTGCTCTCTAATGCCTCTAATATAACCTTTGCATAATTTTCAGCCCGATTTAAATCGGCGTATTGTTTCATTTTCTGTTTATTCCCCACTTCTACATTTTCCGTTAATAATTTTTCTATGGTGTCGGGCAAATCTTGCTTTACAATTAATCCCAATTCGTGTTCAGATACCATTTTACCCATCAAGCCAAAATCATAAGTTAAAAGTGGCTTCTGAGCAGCAGCGGCTCTAACCGTGATGGCACTCATACCGATATGCTTATCGTACAAAGCCAGCACGTAATCAGTTATTTCAAAGTAAGGTTGTATTTCCTCATCGGGAATGAATTTATCAACCAACAATATTTGAAAATACGTTTTGTTTTTTAGTGTATCTAACTGGTTATCAAACTTTTGTCTTTCACTTTCTTCCCACGGCCCAACCAACAAAAGTGTCCCTTTTTTAGATTTTTCCTTATCTATTGCTTCCAACGCATTCATCACATCTGAAATTCCTTTTCTCGAATCCAAGAAACCAAAAATCAAGAATACGGTGCGATTTCTCTCAATACCTAACAATGTTTTGGTGTCAGAAATGGATTGCTGGGAAGGATAAATCTGTACAGGGTCGGGTAGGAATTGTACTTTTTTACTACCCCATTTTTCTTGTATAAATTGCGTAGCGAATGGGTCGAGGTTAAAAATATGACGGACAACCTTTTGCTTTAATACTTGCTTCAATATCAGTGCTTTACGCCAATGATTTAGTTTTTCTTTCCAAGAATCGGCATGGTAATTCACCAATGTAGGACGAAATAAAATACCCGAAATTAGACAAGGTGGAGGTGTTTGTGTGAGAATGGCTAACTGTAAATAATCAATGTACATCAATAAACCTTCGTGAGCGTTGTAGGTTTTAGCGTATTGGCAAAATAATTTCCATTCAAAATTGGCTCTTTGAAGTACACTTTTAGGTTGTAACCATCGTTGGTATTCTTCTTCAGAAAATGAAAGCCAAACTACGTTTTTCGAGATAGTTTTTTCAATAATCTGTGGGTGTTCTGTAAAGAAATTGGGTGCAACTAAAACAAGCAGTTTGAAGTTATAATTGTTTTGTAAGTAATTGATAATCAGATGATACAGATAGCCAGAATGGTGTCCACTTGCGTCAGGTTCAAAGATTAAAATATTTTTGGTCATGGAGAAATTTATTCAATCACAATGTTGTATTGTTCCAGCAAACCGCTGATTCCTGTTAGGGAAAATTTTGCTTTTTTGATTCTATTTTTTTCTGGATTGATGGTATAATACTGAGCCGTTCTGAAATCTACTTTTTCTAAAATACTACGTTCAAATTTTACCCCCGCTAAGTCACAATTATCTAAAAACAAGCCCGTTAAATCAGCTTCTATAAAATCAACCTCTTGTAAATTACAGTTTTTGAATTTGGAAGTTTTCAAATTCATTTTGTAGAAAGAGGATAAATTTAAGGTACAGTTCTCAAATATGGTAGAAAAACCAAATTTATTCCCATCTTCAAATCTTACTCCCAGTAGTTTACAACTTTTGAATTGGACATCTCTAAAAGCCGTATTTTTTACTTTGGCCAAACTAAAATCACATTGTTCAAACTGGCAATCGGTAAAATTATAATCACTCAAATTGGCATTAGAGAAACTACAATTGATAAATGTACAATTCTCATAATCAGCCAAATGGAAAGCTGAATCTTCTGAAGTGATGCCCTGAAAGTGTTGGTCTTCGATAATTGTTTTTTGC
>JALONS010000363.1 GCA_025454855.1 Arcicella sp. | reverse complement strand
TGAAAAGGAAGGCTAAACAGATACGTGGTATATTCGTCTTCAAAGGTGGTGGCAAAGTGATGAAAACAAGAAAAATCCTGCCCCATTCCATGAAAAGCGAGCAGGATTTTTTCACCGTTTCCTATTTTTTGATAATGTAAATTCAAAGGCATTAAGTTATTTTATCGTGAATTTCTACCTCTATCTCAAATTCATGTAATAACTCTTTAACTTGTGTTGAGTATTGATACTTGAGTTTTTGATAACCCTCAATCGCTAATGTATCTGGATTAACTTGATTTTTGTGAGTTCTAATCAAACTATTAAGTCTATCTATCCTTCCCAGAACGTCTTCTAATGATTTAACAATATTTTCCTGCATAGTTTTAAAAGTTAATTTGTACGAATCCTTTTTTAAACGATTTCCCTGTTTTGGGATTTTTCCTTGAAAAAGAAAACTGAAAATTCCACTCTGTCTTATCTAATTCATAAAGAAACGCTGAAGGATGATTTTGAGGATAAACTTTCACAAAGTAGGTATCCAAACTACTGAATTGATGTTGCAATTTAGCAATTTCTTTATAATGTTGTTCATGTTCCTTAAACTCAATAAAAGTAACAATATCTATGTCGTTGGGTTTGATTTTAGTAGAAATAAAACTGCCATCAATCCATTGAAAAAAACTACCTAACTCAAATTGCTTCAAAAAAATTATGTAGTCTAAATATTCATCGAATAGTTTTTTTCTGTCATCATTCCAAACAAATATTTTCTCAAGGTCTTCAACACTAATTTGTATTATTTCGTAAGGTTGTAAGAAACCGTTTTCATCAAATTGCATAATATTTTGTAGTAGAAATTATAAGCCTTTCTACTGATAAGGCTTATAATTTTTTTAATTGATAAACTATTAATGTCCTGATTTTCCACCAGTGATAACTTCTTTGTCAAAATCAATACCTTGCTTACGAAGAACCCCTTGAACAATTATACCGAAGATGAATAAGTAGGCAAAACAGGCAACAGCTAATAAATAGGACTGTTGAATACCGAATGAATCTGCAATTTTTCCCTGTACTACTGGAATGATAGAACCACCCAAAATCATCATAATCAAGAAAGCCGCCCCCTGATTGGTAAATTTACCTAAACCTGCCGTACCCAATGAAAAAATACTGGGCCACAGAACAGAGCAAAACAACCCACCTGAAATCAATGAGAACAGAGCTACCTTACCTTCGGTCATTACCCCGATAATAGTCATAATTGCCCCGAGTGCCGTAAATAATAATAACAAACGAACTGGTTTTTCATTACTGGCAAAATACGCTAAAATCATCACAGTGATACAAGCAGCGTATGGTAATAAATCGGTTACGTCACCGCTGTACAATGAATTCACGATAAGAACAATCGCAAAAGCAACGAATGGAACAACAACGGTCAGGATTTTTTTGAGTGATGGAGAAGGATTAAAATTACTAATAGAAGCCGTCCATCGACCAATCATCATACTACCCCAAAAAAGTGAAATGTATTTAGAAATTTGAGAAGAATCTAAATTTTGGGTATGCTTTAGATATTCTCCTAAATTTGAACCAATCGTTACCTCAACGCCCACATAAACAAAAATAGCTGTCATCCCCAAAATAGCTTGTGGATATTGTAAGACGGAAGACGCATTTTGAATTTCTCCAGATTTTGTAATAATAGCGAATACTAAGTAACCTACCATTAAAATTATCATTAGAATAAAAGTAAAAATAATGGCTGTTTCTATGGAAAAAGCAACGGCTACACCTACGCACAGTACTAAAAATGCTAAAGGTAAGCCAATCACAATGTTACTTACCTGTACATCTTCATCATTTTTGATTCTCGGTAAATTTGAACACCAGAAAAATAAAGCCATCAAAGCAAATAATGCTCCCAAACATAAATAAGGCAATTTTACGTCTTCAATAGAAGCATTGGCAGCAGCATCTTTAGAAATTGAGCCAAAAATAGCGAATGATACTAAAGCAGGTCCGATTGTACCCCCTAAGTTATTAACCGCTCCCCCCAAATTAATGCGTTGAGCTCCCGTTTCGGGTGGTCCTAAAGCAATCATGAAAGGCTGAGTAGCTGTTTGTTGTAAAGAAAATCCTAAACCAACAATAAACAAACCAGCAAGTAACAACGGATAAGAAGCCGTTTGGGCTGCTGGATAAAACAGTAATGTACCAATGGCTGAAATCAAAAGCCCAATAACGATACCATTTTTGTAACCAATTTTATTGAGAATATCTCCACCCATGATTCGAGAGAAAATTAAGTACAAAACCGAACCAATAAAATAAGCCGCATAAAAGGCAAAATCTACCAGTTGAGCTTGGGTTTGGCTAAGAGCAAATTTTTCTTTGAACAGGGGAATTAATATACCATTGGAAGCCGCTACGAAACTCCAAAAAAACCAAACGGTCATTAAGGTGTACAAGGCTGACTGATTACTTTTTGATGAATGTTGTGTCATGAAATGTTTAAATTTAGGGATTTATTGATTAACTGAACTCAAATCTACTATTTTTCAAAGGAAAAGTTGTGTATTTTGATGGTAATAATCCATAAATTTTAGTGTTTTTGGGTAAAATATTTAATAAATGACCTTTTGTAAAAATATGACAAGTAATAAATTACAGATATGCCCTTAGAACAAACTTTTAGATGGTTCGGACCCAAAGACCCCGTACCCTTATCTCATATTCGTCAGGCTGGTGCCACAGGAATCGTAACTGCTCTTCATCATTTGCCTAATGGCGTTGTGTGGGGAGGTGATGAAATTCAAAGTCGTAAAACCGAAATAGAAGCCGCAGGACTTAATTTCTCCGTAGTAGAAAGTGTACCCGTACACGAAGACATCAAAAAACGCTCGGGGAATTATCGGCAGTATATCGAAAACTACAAACAGTCACTGAGCAATTTGGGCAAGGCAGGTATTGATACCGTTTGTTATAACTTTATGCCTGTACTTGATTGGACTCGTACCGACTTAGATTATGCTCTACCAGACGGTTCAACGGCTCTTCGGTTTGATGCCACCGAATTTGCGGCTTTTGAAGTTCATATTTTAAAAAGACCCAACGCTGAGGTAAACTATTCAGCCGCTCAATTAGCCAAAGCACAAGAATGGTTCACCAGAGCATCTCAAACACAAATAGACAAGTTGATTCGTAACATTATTGCGGGTTTACCAGGTAGTGAAGAAAGTTTTACGGTAGCTGAGTTTGCCGAAGTACTGAAAACATACGACCACGTAGGTGATGCTGAATTAAGGAATAACTTATACGACTTTTTACGTGAAATAACGCCCGTTGCTGAAGAAGCAGGCATTAATTTAGCCATTCACCCCGATGACCCTCCTTTTCCAATTCTGGGACTTCCACGAGTGGTGAGTACTGAAGCCGACGCTCAACAAATTCTAAATGCCTATAAAAGCCCCAATAATGGCTTGTGTTTCTGTACTGGTAGCTACGGAGTACGCCCTGATAATGATTTAGTAGGTATGGTAGAAAGAATGGGCAACCGCATTAATTTCATCCATCTACGAGCTACAAAAAGAGATGTTGAAGGTAATTTTCACGAAGCCGACCACTTAGACGGCGACGTTGATATGTACGGTGTAATGAAAGCGTTGGTACTGGAGCAAAAAAATAGAATTGAAACGGGTAGAAAAGATTACCGTTTACCCTTCCGCCCCGACCATGGACATAGAATGTTAGATGACCTCAATCCCGAAAAACGTACTAATCCAGGTTATACAGCCATTGGTCGTCTGCGTGGTTTGGCAGAACTCAGGGGTTTAGAATTGGGCATCTCAAGAGGATTAGTGTAATTGTTGAATCAGTTAATAGTACCGTGTAAGGCTTTTAGCTGTTGGCAATTAGCTGGGCGACATTGTGATAAATTGCTTTAGCAATATTACTTTTATGTTTTGTAAACTTTTAAGTATCACAAAAATCACCAAGCCATGA
>JALONS010000362.1 GCA_025454855.1 Arcicella sp. | reverse complement strand
AAAAGTAACCGCCACGCTCGGAGCTGAGCAAGAATATTTCTTGATTGATGAGGCGTTATACAATGCACGCCCAGATTTATTGATGTCGGGTAGAACGGTTTTCGGACATTCACCCGCCAAAGGGCAACAATTAGAAGACCATTACTTTGGGTCAATTCCTTCACGGGTAAATGCTTTTATGGTAGATTTTGAATTGGAAGCCTTAAAATTAGGGATGCCAGTAAGAACTCGTCATAACGAAGTAGCACCCGCTCAATTTGAAGTGGCACCTACTTTTGAGGAAGCCAATTTAGCTTGCGACCACAATGCCTTATTGATGGATTTGATGAATAAGGTTGCAGCGAAGCATAAAATGAGAGTCCTTTTCCACGAAAAACCGTTTGCGGGTATCAACGGTTCTGGAAAACATAATAACTGGGCATTGGCTACTGATACGGGTATAAATCTATTGGGACCATCTACAAAACCCAAAGAAAACTTACGATTCTTAACTTTTTTCGTGAATACTATCAAAGCAGTTCATGATTACGCTGATTTACTAAGAGCCTCCATTGCCACTGCTGGAAATGAACACCGTTTGGGTGCCAACGAAGCTCCTCCTGCCATTGTATCAATTTTTATTGGTACTGAAATGACTAAAGTACTGAATGATTTAGAAAATCTTTCAGTAATGAATGACATCAAATTAGAAAAAGGAGATAACGTCTATTTACGCTTAGGAATCAACAAAATTCCTGCTCTATTATTGGATAATACTGACCGTAACCGTACTTCGCCTTTTGCTTTTACGGGCAATAAGTTTGAGTTCAGAGCGGTGGGGTCTTCTGCCAACTCAGCAACTCCAATGACTATCTTGAATACCATTGTAGCAAATCAACTTTTCAAATTCAGAGAAGAGGTAGATGTCTATCTTGAAAAAGGTATCAAGAAGTATTGAAAAAATATGTGAAACAATCAAAAAAGATTTTATTTGAAGGAAACGGTTATTCCGACGAGTGGGTTACTGAGGCAGAAGCTCGTGGTTTATCAAACTTGAAAACCACGCCAGAAGCATTAGCTAAGTATTTAGACCCTTCGGCGATGGAGTTATTTTCTAAATATGGAATCTTCAATGAAGTAGAAATGCACGCTCGTTATGAGATTGAGATTGAAAACTACATCAAGAAAATCCAGATAGAATCCAGAGTAATTGGCGATTTGGCTATTAATCACATTGTCTCAACTTCCTTAAAATACCAAACGCAATTAGTTGATAATGTGAGAGGACAAAAAGAAATAGGCATAGACCCACAATATTTTGCTCCGACTGTTGAAATTATCAAGAAAATCTCCATGTACACCTCCAAAATTAATACTTTAGTAGATGAGATGACGGAGGCACGGAAAGAAGCGAACAATGTAGAGGATTTAGTAGAAAGAGCCAGACTTTATAGTACCAAAGTAAAGGATTATTTTGAGGAAATCAGGTATTGTGTAGATAAACTTGAACTCATCGTCGATGATGATGAGTGGCCGCTTCCTAAATACCGTGAAATGCTATTAATCAGATAAAATCAAGCCCTCATTTGCGAATGGGGGCTTTTTCGTATATTTTTTATATCTTTGAATGTAAATCAACTTTTAGAAAAATATGTCTTTAAAAAGCAATCCCGGACTTGACCCTAAAGAAATAGAACAATTAAAAAAAGAATGTGCAGAAGTAGGCAAAAAATTTGTCTATTTTGAAGACGAGTTAAATGACGAACCCGACCACGTGGAGGAGTTTGTTCATGTTCAATTTATTGGAAATTATCAAGGACAAGAAGCCATTTATGATGCTGTAATTTACTCATTGAGATTGCACTACAACAGTATAGTTTATGAGACCGCCGAGCGTAAAGCACTCAAGACATACCCGTTATACGTGCCGATGGAAAATAGGGATGAAACTTACGAAGCCAACGATGAGATGGATGAAGAGGTGGAACTATACATCACCGAATTAATTGAAGAAATAGAAGAAAATGAGGAAGTGAAACTCTCAGAGCATTTAGAAATTGATGAAAACTTTGAGTACGGCATCGGCTTGGATGTTTGTTTAAATGTAGAGGAAGTAAATGACCAAGTAGTAACCAAATTTGTGGATGATTTCTTGGCGGGAACTTTAAAATTAGACCCCACGATGTATTCATTTAAAACTGATTTTGAAGACTAAATTCGTTGTAAATGAGTGAGTTGTGATTTAGTGAATAAAAATTACAACTCAACCCAATTACAAATCATTACGGAATTATATACTTATTGTCGCAATCAAAACTTGATATTTTTTGAATGAACTCATAGTTGATTTTCAGCTCATTATCAATAGCGAGGGATTTAAATCCCTCGCTATTGATAATGAAAATCCAATTTGAGACAATATGTATATAGTTCCGAATCATTAATCCACAACTCACTAACTGTCTTCTATGTCTTTTCAAGGAACGGAAAATTATGTAGCTACTCGTGCTTTGCAGGTGGCTGTAAATGCGGCAATTTCACTCCAAAAACCCCTATTGATTAAGGGAGAGCCAGGAACTGGTAAAACTTTATTAGCTTACGAAGTGGCTTCGGCACTCGGCAAGCCACTTTTTACTTGGAACGTCAAATCGACAACCACAGCTCAGCAAGGTTTGTACGAATACGATGCGGTAGCCCGCCTTCGAGATTCCCAATTAGGTGACGGAGACATCGACAATATTGAACATTACATTAAGAAAGGAAAACTTTGGGAGGCTTTTGATGTCGATGAGCAAGTTGTTCTATTGATTGATGAAATTGATAAAGCTGATATTGAATTCCCCAACGATTTATTGAACGAATTAGACAAGATGGAATTCTATTGTTACGAACTAAAAAGAACCATCAAAGCCAAGCACCGTCCGATAATTGTGATTACCTCTAATAATGAAAAAGAATTGCCTGATGCTTTTCTCAGACGTTGCTTCTTTCATTATATTTCGTTTCCAGACCGTGAAACCATGAAGCAAATCGTGGATGTTCACTATCCGAAGTTGGAAGAAAAGTTGCTTACTAATTCATTATCAGTATTTTACGGAATCAGAGATGTGAGAGCCTTGAAGAAAAAACCTTCAACGTCCGAATTAATTGACTGGATAAAACTATTATTAGTTGGGAAAGTTTCGGGGGATTTATTAGAGGATTTTCAACACAACACTGATATTCCACCCTATATCGGTGCTTTGCTAAAAAATGAGCAAGATACCAGTTTGTATGAAGCCTTGAGGAATAAAACTAAACGACCTTATTGATAAATAGTTGATTCGTTACACTGAAGCTTTAAAGTATAAATTGTAAAATAAATAACAAATATGAAAAAAATAGTCTTTATAACTTTTATATTTTTTTTTACACTAATCCAACTAAATTATTCACAAACTAAAAAAATAGTATCAAAAAAGAAAACTAACTCAACTGAAAAAGACTTTAAGGCAGTATTGCTTCCACCCCAAGAAAAAGATGAAGGAATTGAAACCACAGCTCAGTACTTAAAAATTCCCAAAACGTTAACAGAAAATAAATCTCCTCAAATTTCGGATAAATTTATTGAACATACTTGGGAGTTTTATAATTATGAAACTGAAAATAATAACCTCCCAGAATCTGATGAAGTTTCAACAATTCAAAGATTTGCTCGTGCTAAGTTTAGATTTTACCCAAATGGAAAACTTATTGCAATGCTTCTTTACGATGGATATTTTGTTGGAAAGTGGGAAAAAGGAAAAATTAAAAATTCATTTATAATCAAAGGTGATTTTTTAAAAAAACCTATTTTGTTTAAAATTGCCGCTACAAGTCCGGATTTTACTACATTTACTATATTAAATAAGGAATATAAATCAACGAATCTATCGATGACGTTGTCTGAAAATGATGGAGCTTATAAAATAGACGATATTGATTTTTTAGAAGATGGCCCTTTGAATCAGTGGCGTATACGTTCTAATCAACCAGAAAACGATTCACTTCTAAGAAAAAGATGTTCTGATATGCTTACATTTTCAATAACACTTTTGAATAAGTCAATTAAAATAAAAAAGAATTCTTCTGGATACGATTTAATGCAAATCCCTTTTGAAGTTTATGATGGAGTCATTCTACTTCCGTCATTTGAAAACGTATCACCTAAATGGATTGGTATTTTTAATAATGAACAAGATTCAAGAAAAGGTTATGAAATGTTATTAAAAGCATTTGAAGGCGTAAAAAAGTATCGTTCGCAAGATATTTCAAATGCAACCTACAACAATGAAGCATACCTAAAAACTTTTATAGAGGTTAAAGAAAATCTCTTATATAAGTAATTCTATTGATTTTTTACTTTATGTTTCTCGACTTCTTTTTGTACCTAAAAAATAACAAACTTCCAGTAACAATTACGGAATATCTGACGTTCTTGGAAGCGTTGGACAAAGACGTTGTGGAATATGATACGACTGATTTTTATTATTTGAGTAAAACTGTTTTTGTCAAAAACGAGATATTTTTAGACCGTTTTGATGTTTTGTTCGGACAGTATTTTAAAGATGTTTCTAAAATTGGTGCTGAGTTGTTTGCCTTAATTCCAGAAGATTGGTTAAAACAAAATTTAAGTCGAGAGTTTTCGGAAGAAGAAAAAGCAAAAATTGAAGCTATGGGTGGGTTGGATAAATTGCTTGAAAGACTAAAAGAATTATTTGAAGAGCAGAAAGAAAGGCATGAGGGAGGCAACAAATGGATTGGCACAAACGGAACATCTCCATACGGCAATAATGGATACAATCCTGAAGGGATAAAAATTGGTAACGCTAAATCTGGCGGACAACGAAGTGCCATAAAAGTTTGGGAAGACCGTGAGTTTAAAAATTACGATGATGACCTCGAACTCAACACGAGAAACATCAAA
>JALONS010000361.1 GCA_025454855.1 Arcicella sp. | reverse complement strand
TCCCATGTCGAACGAAGAAATTGTTTCCATACTTGAACTAACCGTAAAGCTGCTTGAATTGCACGAAGAAAATGAATTCAAAATCAGAAATATTGGTTTTGCGGCTCGTGCTTTAGACAAAACCTCCGAAGATTTGCTAAACCTTTCGGTTGAGCAACTGGCAGCCTTACCCAATGTAGGCAAAAGTATCGCTGGTAAAATAGATGAGATTCGTAAAACGGGAACTACACAAGAACTAACCGAGTTACTTGCCCGCACACCCGAAGGCGTATTAGAAATGCTCGAAATTAAAGGTATTGGACCTAAAAAAGTACGAGCCATCTGGAAAGAATTGAACATTACCGATAATAGAGAACTATTATTAGCTTGTGAAAACGGTGAAGTTGCCAAACTCAAAGGATTTGGAGACAAAATTCAAGCAACTATCAAAGAATCAATCCTTTACGCACAGTCTAATTCGGGAAAGCTAAGAATGGAAAAAGGCGAAGCCTTAGCCCAAGTATTATTTGATGAATTGGAAAAGCAATTTGAAAAGGTTGAAATTGTAGGAGATGTAAGGCGTAAAAATGAAATTGTCAATACCATTCAGTTGGTAGTGGGTTACGATAAACCGTGGGAGGTACAAAAATTCATCAATGCCCTACCATTTTTACAACAAGATGAAAAAATATCGTCTCCTTTTGCGTGGAGGGGTAAATTTCAAGAAAAAGAGATTCCAGTAGAAGTTATCATTTGTAGTAACCAACAATTTGTTAATCAAGTATTTATCTATTCTTCTTCGGAAAAACATTTAGCAATCCAGGGGATTTACAAGCAGGTTAAACAACAAATTTTCGATTCGGAAGAAGCCATTTATCAGAGTCTGAACATTCCGTATATCATTCCCGAAATGCGAGAAGGTCGTTTTGAGTTTGATTGGGTTCAGCATCACCAAAACGAAGAATTAGTAACGTGGGACTCCCTGAAAGGTATTTTGCATAATCATTCTACCTACTCCGACGGTAAACATACTTTGGAAGAAATGGCAGATTACTGTCGGGAATTAGGTTTTGAATATTTAGGAATTGCCGACCATTCCAAAACTGCTTCTTATGCCAAGGGGCTTTCGGAAGAAAGAATCTGGGAACAACATACTGAAATTGAGAAACTTAATCAAAAATATGCCTCGATGACCGACCGCCATTTCAAAGTTTTGAAAGGGATAGAATCGGATATTTTGGGAGATGGCTCATTAGATTATGCCGACGATGTTTTACAATCATTTGATTACATTGTGGCATCTATTCATCAGAATTTAAAAATGACGGAAGAAAAGGCGATGTCACGCATTATCAAAGCCGTTGAAAATCCGTACACTACTATTTTGGGGCATCCTACGGGACGACTTTTACTATCAAGGGCTGGCTATCCTATTGACTATCAGAAAGTTATCGATGCTTGTGCCGCCAACGGCGTGGTGATAGAAATTAATGCAAGTCCGTATCGTTTGGATTTAGACTGGCGATGGATTCAGTACGCTTTGGAGAAAAATGTGATGTTATCCATTAATCCCGATGCCCATGAAAAAGATGGTTATTTTGATATGCACTACGGAGTAGCCGTAGCTCGGAAAGGAGGTTTAACCAGCAATATGACGTTTAATGCGTTGGGATTGGAGGAAATAGAAACATATTTGCAAAAGCGTAAAGGATAGTATTTTAACCGCTGACGGGGTTTTCAACCGCCGTCAGGGTGGATAGGCAAACCCTGACGGCGGCTTTTCGCCCCGTCAGCGGTTAGACAAAGTAATTAAAAATTCTACCCATACCTGATTATATCATATTATTCTCATCTAACTTGAACATTTCAATGCAAAAGCACATTCCATTAGAGGAAGGAAAATTCTACCATATCTACAATCGAGGAATCAATGGTGAAGATTTATTCAGAGAAGAGCGAAACTATTACTATTTCTTAGAACAGTACGCAAAGTATGTAGCTCCTGTTGTTGACACCTACGCTTACTGCCTTCTCAGAAATCACTTTCATCTTTTAGTGAAAATCAAAGATTTCAATTACCCAAATGAGGGATTAGCAGAGCTAATGCAACGTCAAAAATGGGAACAATACCCTGATGCTATCAAACAATTTTCTCACTTTTTCAATTCATACGCTCAAAGTATTAATAGTGCTTATAATCGTACAGGAGGGCTTTTTGAAAGTCCTTTCCGAAGAAAAATCATTGAGCATGAACGTTATTTCTCTCAATTAGTCACTTACATACATTCAAATCCTCAAAAGCATGGATTCGTAAAAGACTTCAGAGATTATCCCTATTCATCATTCTGGAGTCATTTATCGAAGAAAGAAACAAAACTCAAGCGAGAGAATGTAATAGAATGGTTTGGAAATGAAGAACAATACCTAAGAATCCACAACCTCATTGATTTTATGGATTCTGAAAATGAATTTGTTATTGAATTTGATTGAAGTAATTAACCTTAACCGCTGACGGGGTTTTCAACCGCCGTCAGGGTTATAAACCTAAAAATTAGGTTTCAACAAATATTTCGCATAGAAATCGTCAATTACTTTCACGGCATCGGTTGGCGTGTCCACAATCGAAATTAAATCCAAATCTCCTGCATTGATATATCCTTGCTCCAACATCGTGTTCCGAATCCAATCGAATAAACCACTCCAATAGCTTTTCCCGACTAATACTACAGGAAATTGGGCAATTTTATGCGTTTGTATCAGCGTCAGAGATTCAAACATTTCATCTAATGTACCAAACCCACCGGGCATAATCACAAACCCTTGTGAATATTTTACAAACATCACTTTCCGAACGAAAAAGTATTCAAAATCAATGCTTTTATCACGGTCAATGTAATCATTGGGTTTTTGTTCAAATGGTAATTCTATGTTCAAACCCACCGACTTTCCACCTTGTAATTTTGCTCCTTTATTACCCGCTTCCATAATACCCGGTCCACCACCCGTAATTACACCGTAGCCGTGTCTTACTAATTTGGCGGCAATTTCCTCCGCCATCAAGTAATACGGGTTATCGGGCTTGGTTCGGGCTGAACCAAAAATGGATACACAGGGACCAATTTTGGCTAATTTATCAATTCCTTCCACAAATTCAGCCATCACTTTAAATATTCGCCAAGATTCTTCCGAATGGATTTCTGCCCAAGTATGATCCACAAAGGCTTTTTTTATTTTCTCATCATTGCTCAATAGTCTCACGCTTTCTCTATCTGTCATAGTTTATTGATTTTTATTTTTACTGATATGATTAG
This sequence comes from Arcicella sp., assembly GCA_025454855.1. Taxonomy (GTDB): domain Bacteria; phylum Bacteroidota; class Bacteroidia; order Cytophagales; family Spirosomataceae; genus Arcicella. Next base: position 726 of record JALONS010000361.1, on the reverse strand, counting down.
TCCGTAACTTTATAGTCTGACGGAATGAAATAACAAAAAAAAACGTTGAATAGTTACAAATACTTACATTTTTTATGGAATTAGTTAAAAAAATAGCCATCGGAGGCGACCACGCAGGATTTGAATACAAAGCAAATCTCATCGAATTATTAACCGCAGAAGGCTACGAAGTTAAAGATTTTGGACCTTACAGCAATGCCTCTTGCGACTACGCCGACTTCGCTCATCCAGTAGCATCAGCGGTAGAAAATCATGAATTTACCTATGGAATTTTGTTATGTGGCAGTGCCAATGGCGTAGCTATCACGGCTAATAAGTATCAAAAAATCCGTGCGGGTTTAGCTTGGAATACGGAAGTAGCCTCATTAGTTCGCCAGCATAATGATGCGAACGTATTGTGTATTCCTGCCCGTTTTGTGAGTTTGGAAGAAGCCATAGAAATCACCAACATTTTTTTAACTACCGAATTTGAAGGTGGCAGACACCAAACACGTATTGATAAAATTCCTTGTTGATAGGTTATCGGATAAAGTTTTGAAGGCACTCTACTTGCATAAAGAATAAATTTTGGGAGATTGATGTTCAACTTCCCCCGTGGCGGGTGTCCTCACCTGACATCGTGCGACAGTCATCGGATGAACAGGTTTTAGTTTTAAATAAACCCATAACTATTTGAAAAGCAAAAATTAGCCTATTCTGGACGTTGCTGTCACCAAATGGCTGGTC
>JALONS010000089.1 GCA_025454855.1 Arcicella sp. | reverse complement strand
GAACTAAAACAAGTGAGCCAGATTATCAAAAAATATTCAGACAATGAAACAGTACCGTTGCCTTTTAAAATCTTTATGAATCAGGTGGACTTGTTTGAAATTGAACTCAGAAAGCACGCTATCATCGAAGACCACGTGTTAGTACCCATGGTGATAGAATTGGAACAAAAATTAAAGGGTTATTAAGTGAGAGAAAAGCCAAAACTTCATCACAAACTAAACATCATTTAAACATCAACAAAACATATTATGAAAGATACCATTTCACACTTACATATTTTATGCAAAGACTGGCTAAGAGAACTGGAGTTCTATAAAACAGAAATACCCATTTTCAAGAAAAGATTAGAAGAAGTGGCTTCTAAAAATACTGCTAAAGAAATTAAAGTGGAGGTTAGCCACTTCGAGAACAAATTTTATATTATCAATAATCACCTTGATGAATTGTTGCATGATATAAAACTAAAAGAAGAGTCTTTGATACAAAATGCTATCACGCAGCCGAAGTACATCAATGTAAAAATGATTGATGCCGACGATGAAATAGAAGAATTGATGGAATTTACGGCTGCCGATTTCAAGAGTACCAAAAAAGAGTTTTATCAGTTTTTAGCCAAGTATCTGTAAACTGAAGTTTAAAATTCTTCCGAACAAATTTTCATAAAAAACTATGAAAATAAATACCTTCCTCTGTTAATCAAAAATCCCTCATAAGCCTGCTTACGAGGGATTTTATTTTTTAGTATTTGATATTAGGTAGTGGCGTGTAGCATACGCCAATCTACATATTAACCATTTGAGAATATGTAAACAATATCAGTAAGCGGTACAATATGTTACTACCATTCAGGCGTTACACCTCCACGTACTCTTGAGTTAAGAGACACCCTGATACTCAACTGAGTATTTTTGAGAGTATTATCTGCCTGTGGGATTCCCAAACTGTTATAATTAAAGACGGCCTCTAATCTTAAAATTCGGGCAACACCATCAATTCCGTAGCCAAACTCTACGTTGTGTACTTTGTTTTTAGCAGTGTACAAATAATTAAAGAAAAGTTCTTCTCGTAATCCCAAACGCCTAATAGGCATGAGTTGAGTCAAAGCAAATTTTCGTAGCCCCACCATCGTCATGATGTCAATGTACGCTCCGTTGGTTGAATAATAATACTGGTCAATCAGTTTTTTACTTGCTCCCCAAACATAGTTATCGTAAAAACCTACCAGTCGGTGCGTTGTAAGAGCATCCCCAATAGAAATCATATTATTGTTTCCGTTGAAATGCTTAAAATCCGCAAAAGTCATTCTTTCAGGATGGATAAACGTTCCAGCTTGGGCTATGTAATTAAAATTGGAATTGATTCCCAGCGGAAAATTATGCGTAACGCCCAATTCAATCGTATGAAAATCCATGGTGCTATTAAACACTTTGGGGATTGCTCCCCGATACTTGAAAGTTATTAAGGGCGATGAAGAAAAATCAACGTAGCGAATACTATTACGATATTGTTTCTTTAAAAATGGACGATAATTGATTTGAAAACTGGCAGTAACGGCTTCATTTGTTTGGAATTCGGTAGCTCCAATTTCTTGGTTTTTAGGGAAATTCGGAATGTACGGATTATTCCCAAAATCCACCCAAGCATAATCCGTAGTGTTTTGAAGTGGGTATCGCCTCGCCCATTCCAAAGAAGTTCTGATGCCAAAAGTGTTAGAAAAACGGTCGTTGTAGCTGATATTCACAAAATCTTTCTCATAGATTTTTACAAAGTTTTTCTTGAGCAACAACGAAGAGAGCGAATTCAAGTCAAAAGCGATGGGCGTATCCACATTGTACTGCGAAACAAACCGCCCACCCGAAAGGTTAAAATCTTCTCGCTGGGTTTTCCAACGAATTTTCGCCATACCCATCGAACGCTTTTGTGTAAAAGAATAACGCCAAGTAGGGTCAAATTCCCACCAGTCATAGCGGTTCTTTCGGTATCTAAAAATTGCCCCTGTATTTTGTACGAAACCTTCTACGGTATTGAAGTTGAAATCTAAAAGTGGAGCTTTATAATAAATTTCGTAGGGATAGTAGCCTCGGTGAGTACTACCCCAAAAGTAAGACCGACTAAACAAAACACTACCAATACCAAATTTCTGATTGGCTTGTCGGTACGTCGAAAATTCATCGGGTTGAGGAGGAAGCGTATTCTTATTTTTAGCAGCAATGGGTAAATCAGGCGTAAATACTGAAAAATCGTTCTTAGGGTTAATATCAGACCAAAAATTAGATACCCGTTTATCGGCTTCTGGTATTACCTCTATTTTGTCGTAACGTTTCAAACCAGAGGCAATATTGGCATCACTCCACTGATTGCGTAGGTTAGTACCCAATGCCGACATCACTTGTTTAAATTGTTGTACTTCAAAGTTTCGCTCTTGTACATTCACAATTTCATGGAAAGTATTATCAGCAGGACGCTCAATTTTAGCAGATTCCTCCGCACTGATAGCTTGGTAATCCCAAACTTTCGCTGTGTAATGATATTCGCCCTCAAAACCCATCAATTTCCCTTTTGCGGTGATATTGATAAATGATGGTAACCACTGGTTAAGTTGTTGCACGTAATTGATTTTGAAATGATAGTCAATCGCATAATTTCGGAGGGTGAGGTCAAGTGAACGTATTGATAAATCATTCGCCATCAAGTCTATTACACCACTAAAAACTTTTTCATCATTACGATACTTGGGGGACACTTTGATATGATAGATAATATTCCCCCCCTCTTGCTCTGTACTCAATAACTCAAAATGATAAAACTGAAAGGCTTTAGGGCAAAGCGGAGAGATAGCACCCGTGCCAACAACAGCTTTATAGAAATTGGGATTCACAAATTTATCGGGGTGTTCTTGAGCCCGATAGTTATTTCTTATAGCTTCGTAAGTAAAATGATATGAATTGTTATTATTTACCACGAACTTAGCGTAAGATTCTGACTGATACCATAAACCTTCTTCTACGCCTTCGTTCACTAAAAGAGACTTCCAAATAGATGGAATACGATTCCATATACCTGAATTTTGAATGAAAGTAGTAGCCTTATAATCAGCGTAAGCTCTATCGTGCAGAGGAGCTACTTGAATGGCTTTTTCAATAATGGTGGTAATGTTACTTGAATCTGCGGGCACTCCATTAAAAGACTGAGAGTCAAAGGCATAGAAACATAATAACCATAAAAAAAATCTTTTGAGCATACAATTTTATTGTTTCAGATAGAAGTGCTTGGAAAGGTATCAGGATAAGACTATAAATTTACGAACAAACTTCGATAGTAAGTAATATTGCCAGATGAATAAGTTTGAATGTCATTAAAAGTGATATTTCTTTGAGTTTAATGACTAATAATCAGGGTATATATTTTTCAAGTTAAACCATATTTACGAATCTAATAACTTTCTAATACAATTTTTAAACCTCATACTCTGTTTACTTGTTGTTTCTGTATTGTCTAACTATTTCAATTTTAACACTAAACTATGCAATCCACTCAGTTAAGCCTTATTGTCAAGAAACTGACCGAGTTTTACGGAACTGAATTTGATAATTTTGCCGACCATTCGTCCTTCTCAGAAATAAAAAAATACTCCTCTGAGAATATTGACTCATTCATCGGTGATTTGATAGAAACAGCCCGAAAACAAAATTTTTTGATTGTTGAAAATTATGTAAATAATCAAGACTTTCAACAACTCATTCAAGAAAATGAACATCCTATTATTTTCTTTGAGGATAATAAAATTGTCATTGCAGGGCGACTTCTCAAAAACAAAAAACCTTTCTTCTTTCAAATACATCAGCAGCAGACAGAAGAAATCTCTGAAAACGCCACTTTCACCCCCCAAAAAGTAGCGAATAATCCAGACTCTAATCAAGATGGGAAAGTCAGATTTCTGACAGTCTATCCACTCGATAACATGACTCACAACGACCACATTGAGCATCTTACTCCTCTTCAACGTCTATTCAAAATGCTCAGAGCCGAACGCAAAGATATTGGTTATATCTATATTTATGCTATTGTGGTTGGGGTTATTAGTTTATCATTACCGCTTGGTATTCAAGCAATTATTGGTTTAGTATCGGGTGGTTTAGCGTTTAGTTCCGTATATGTCCTGATTTTTGTAGTCATCTTGGGCGTAGTAATCTCTGGCATTATGCAAATATACCAACTTACATTAGTAGAGATTCTACAACGAAGGGTTTTTACCAAAGCAGCATTTGAATTTACGTATAGAATTCCACGTGTGAAGTCAGAGGCATTATTAGGTTCTTACGCTCCGGAATTAATGAACCGCTTTTTTGATATTATCAATGTCCAGAAGGCACTTCCGAAGGTGCTAATTGATATGACGGCAGCAATTATCCAGATAATTTTTGGTATTATTCTATTGTCATTGTATCATCCATATTTTATTGCTTTTGGGGCTTTAATCATTACTATTGTTATATTAGTTATCTACTACAACGCCCCCAAAGGAATGGAAACCAGTTTGTCAGAGTCGAAGTATAAATATAAAGTAGCTCAGTGGTTAGAAGACATTGCCCGCACTTTATATGCCTTCAAATCGGCAGGTTCAACCAATATGCCCATGCAACGGATGGATTATTTGGTAAATAATTATTTAAAATACCGTAAAAAACACTATAAAGTTTTATTGAACCTGTATGGAAATGCTGTTTTCTTCAAGGCCTTTATCACGGGTTTATTATTGATTTTGGGTACATCGTTGGTCATCGACCGTCAAATCTCTTTAGGGCAATTTGTAGCTTCTGAAATCATCATTGTTTTAGTTGTCAATTCAGTAGAGAAACTCATTTCGGGTACGGAAACGGTTTTTGATTTACTAACTGCTATTGAGAAAATGGGTCATGTTACAGACCTTCCTCTGGAGCGTCAGAAAGGTTTACAAATCAATTTTCATGAAAAAAATACGGGGTTAGCAATCAAACTGAATGATTTAAGCTACCGTTATCCTGATGGTTCGAAGTATGTTTTACAAAAATTAAATTTAGACATTCATCCCAAAGAAAGTATTTGTATTACGGGAACAAATGGTTCGGGGAAAGAAACTTTGCTAAAAATTTTATCGGCTATCTTCACTGATTTTGAGGGTTCAATATCTTATAATGGTTTGTCAATCAGAGATATTTCTCTCAATTCTATCCGTGATGCTATCGAAAGGAATTTAGCAACTGATTTAATTTTTGATGGTACACTATTAGATAATATCGTAATGGGAAGAGCGGGCATTACTCTGGCAGATGTGCAATGGGCTTTGGATAATTTGCACATGAATAATAATATCGCTGAACTCCCCGAAGGATTAAGCACTCAAATGATTGCGGGCGGAAAACGTTTCTCGGAAAGTTTCATTGCCAAAATTTCGGTAGCTCGTTGCGTTGTTGAAAAACCAAAATTATTAATGGTAACGGATATTTACCGTGAACTCCATAAAGCAGAAAGAATGAGTGCCATTGCTTTCTTAACGGATAAAAATAATCCTTGGACGCTCCTGACAATTTCAAACGACCCAATGATTATGGCAGCCTGCGACCGTGTCATTGTATTGAACGAAGGAAAAATAACCCTTGAAGGAAAATATCAAGATTTAATTAAAAATCCACTTTTTCAAGAAGCAGTAGATTGATGTTTGACGTTGGGTTTTACAATATATACTAAGCGAAAAGCGATTTGCGAAAAAGCGAATGAGTAAATTTCTGAAAATAAACAAATTACACCGTTTCTCTTTTGCAAACCCCAATCAGTTGAGTATAACATAGAATAACTAACATAGAACATCAAATAACTAACATCAAAACCAAAAATATTATCACATAAAATGTTAAACATATCAAAACAAAGTGTGAGTAAATCTGTGCATGACCAATTTGAGTTACATTCACTCAAAACTTTACATACGCCACGTTCTGCGGTAGTATTAAAGCGTTGGCTTCTTGTGATTGGCTTGGTTTTATTAGGTACATTATTTTTACCGTGGCAACAAAACGTAAATGGTAAAGGTGATTTATCAGCATTAACCCCCAAAGACCGCCCGCAGAATGTGCAAAACATCATTTCGGGAAGAATAGAAAAATGGCTTGTTCGGGAAGGCGATTTAGTACAACAAGGCGATACGCTACTTGTCATCTCAGAGATGAAAGATGATTACTTTGACCCCAACTATCCTAAGCGTTTACAAGAGCAATTAACTGCCAAACGAGATGCTATCAAGAGCTACCAACTAAAAATACAAGCCCTTGATAATCAAATAATTGCACTTCAAGAAAATAACAAATTTAGTTTACAAAAAGCCCGCAATAAAGTTAGACAAGGCTACGCAAAAGTAACCGCTGATAGCACCGATGTGGTAGCAGAGCAAGTACAAGTAAATATTGCGAAAACCCGTTACGACCGAGGCGAAGACCAATTCAACAATGGAGGTTTAGTTTCTTTGAGTGAATTAGAATCCAGAAAACTAAAATTACAGGAAGTACGAGCTAAGTTAATTTCTAATCAAAATAAATTAGCGATTTCAAGACAAGAACTAATCAACGCTCGTATTGAATTGAGTTCAATCAATGCCGATTATGCCGAGAAAATTGCCAAAGCCAATTCCGACCGCAGTTCGGCACTTTCATCATTAGCTACTGGTGAGTACGAATTATCGCAATTACAAAATAAGATTACCAATGTAGATATTCGCAGAGGGCAATATTTTGTGAAAGCCCCCCAAGAGGGTTACGTAGTAAAAGCCCTAAAAGCAGGTATCGGAGAAACTATCAAAGAAGGTGAATCTATCTGTACACTTCAACCATCAGCCCCAGAAATGGCGGTAGAAATGTTCGTAAGAGCAATGGATGTACCTTTAATTGAACCGGGACGTGAAGTTAGGATGCAATTTGAAGGCTGGCCATCATTGGTTTTCTCGGGCTGGCCTTCGGTTACGGTAGGTACTTTTGGGGGTATCGTAAAAGTAATTGACCGTATCGACAACGCTAAGGGTGAATATCGGCTTTTGGTGGTACCCAAAAAAGATAAAAGTGAACAACCTTGGCCCAAACAATTACGGATGGGTTCGGGTGTGATTGGCTGGGTAATGCTTGATGATGTGCCTGTATGGTACGAAATCTGGCGACAACTCAATGCCTTCCCTCCTACTTTGAAGAAAGAACCAGAGGCAGCTTTGAAACAAGAGAAGAAGTAGAAAGAACGAATTCAGTGGTGTACAAAACTTTGTTCATGCTGTATAGAAATAATGTTTGTGTAGTATTTCGTAAAAATTGATTCAGACTTCACTCATTTATTAAGTATTTTATTTTCAAATTGTTAGGGCTTTACTAATTAACAAATTAGCCTTAACCCTATTTGTTAGATGATGATTGTATTTAAGCATATATATAAGTTATATTTCAAAATTATTTTTTTTGTACTGGCGAGCTACTCAAGTAGTTCTGCACAAACCGTTTTTGGTTATGATGATTTTAAGAATTTAGTATTAAAAAATCATCCAACTGTCAAACAAGCTAATCTTTTCCCCAGTGATGCAGAAGCGGAAATAATGCAGGCAAAAGGAGCTTTTGACCCAAAATTATCATCTAATTTCAACCGTAAAGCATTTAAAGGGGATGAATATTTCAATCGTTGGGATAATGCCCTTAAAATTCCTACTTGGTCAGGGGTAGATTTCAAATTAGGTTACGAAGCTCATACGGGGAAGAAACTTATTCCCGAAGAGTCTAACCAGTTGTTAGTGGCAGGTTTAACAGTGCCTATCGGACAAGGTTTAATTATTGATGCCCGCAGAAATACACTCCGACAAGCCCGATTAGCTAAAAATTACGCCGAAGCCGAACGTCAAAAATTGATTAACTCCACCATATTATACGCCACCAAAACATACTGGGAATGGTGGTTTGCTTACCAACAATTACAGTTAATTAAAGAAGGTTACGATTTGGCAGAAAGAAGATTTGTTGCCACTCGTGAACGTGCCAGAATTGGTGAACAAGCCACCATTGATTCGGTGGAGGCAAAAATTACTTTACAAGACCGTGAAGTTGCTTTGCAACAAGCTAATATTGAACTGCAAAATAATCGTTTGGCATTATCCAACTACCTTTGGAGTGCCAACGAAACCCCACTTGAACTACCCGAAGATGCCATTCCTCCGTTGGCGGGTATCCGTAAAGTAGATGATGTAACTTTACAAGGCTTAATCAATCAGGCAAAGTTGCAACACCCTGAAATACTGAAACTTAACGTAAAAATCGACCAATTAAGAATTGAAGAGAAATTCAGGAAAGAGATGTTAAAGCCTATTTTCAACGCTAACTTCAACCTGATTGCGGACAGTTTTAGTTCAAAAGCTCTCTACAATTTTGAAAATTCTTTTTCACCGAATAATCATAAATTGGGTTTTGAATTTGTGATGCCTTTATTTCTAAGAAAAGAACGGGGGAAACTTCAACAAGTACGCATTAAACAACAATCAACGGGATTTGAATTGAATTTGGCTCGGCGAGAAATTATCAACGACGTGTATGCCGCTTATAATGAAGTTCGTAACTTTGAAAAACAATTAAAAACTCAGGAAGACGCTACTAAAAATCAAGAGATTTTGGTAAAAGCCGAACAGCGTAAATTTGATATTGGTGAAAGTACTTTATTTTTGATTAATTCTCGGGAAAGTAAATTAATTGAGATGAGAACCAAAGTGGAGTCCCTAAAAAGTAAGTACGAAAAAGCATTGGCTAATTTGGCATACATGGCAGGTCTGACGGAGATTTTATAGAAAAAGTAGCTCGAAGTTCAAAAAGTGTAACTCGAAGTTCCACTTCGAGAAAAACAAATCTCAATTTGACTGAACGTAATAATCATTCCCTTTCAGAATCAGAAAAAATATTCATCAAAACGCATCAAAATGATGATGTGGTTCAGCTTTTACTCCAAGCCCAAAAGTTCCCCACGCTCGATGTAAAAGCATTAGTAGAACAAATAAAAGCCCGACAAAAGGCAAAAATAAAACTACCCGAATGGACTGAAAATGAGAACATTGTCTTTCCAAAAATGCTTTCAGTAGAACAGTGTTCTTCGGAAATTACGGCAAAATATAAGGCTCGATTAGTACAAGGAGAAAGTATGATTGACCTCACGGGTGGTATGGGTGTAGATGTGGCTTACATGAGTAGGAATTTTGAAAAAGCGATTTACATAGAGCAAAATGCTGATTTAGTAACCATTACCCAACGCAATTTCCAAGAATTAGGCATCCATAATGTAACCTTTATCAATGGTAATTCGATTGATGCGTTCTCAGAAACAAAGGAACATTTTTCTTGGATTTACCTCGACCCACACCGCCGAGATGATGTAGGTAGTAAAGTAGTTAAACTACAAGATTGCGAACCCAATATTCTCAAAATCAAGGATTTATTGTTTTATAAAACCGACAATATTCTTCTAAAAGCATCGCCGATGTTGGATATTGATTCGGCGGTTAATGAGCTGGGAAATGTATCAAAAATCTACGTAGTGGCGGTTGATAACGAAGTAAAAGAAGTCTTATTCCACCTAACAAAAATTCAGACCGAACCAATAATTCATGCAGTTAATCTTTCTTCCAAAAATAACTCAACGCAAACTTTATCGTTTACGAAGTTAGAAGAGAAAAATACCTCCATTCAAATTACTTCTCCCAAACAATATTTGTACGAACCCAACGCTGCTATTTTAAAAGCAGGAGCATTCAGATTTACAGCTCAATACTTTGATTTACAGAAAGTTGCCCCTCATAGTCATCTTTATACTGCTGATAAATTAGTGACAAACTTTCAGGGAAGAATCTTCAAAATTATTGCCGTTTGCAAATTAGATAAGAAAGAAATTGCTAAGCATTTAACCGAGGATAAAGCCAATATTTCTACACGAAATTTTCCATTAACGGTAAAACAAATCAGAGAAAAGTTGAAATTGTCGGACGGAGGAAATGAATATCTATTTGCTACAACGGACGCTCAAAATCAAAAGATTGTGATTGTTTGTCGTAAGTAGGTTTTGGGGGTTGGGATATGGTATTTATACCCAGCGAAAAGCGATTTGCGAAAAAGCGAATGCGTAAGTTTTTGATAATAAGCAAATTATCGTGTTTATGTTTCGTAAACTTAAATCTATTGTATTTAGCCAAATAAATTATCTGAAAAACAACGACTTATACTGATGCCAAAAGGTATTGCCTATGTGGATATAAACGGTCTTCGTCGTTTTGAACGACGAAGACCGTAAAACAAAAAAATCGTCTATCCTATATGAGATGAATCCTTAAAATCGGTTCTAAATAATCCTCTTTATCAAAAAATAGAGCGGTAAGCCCCCCAAAAACAAGCCAATAGCAGTTGGTAAATTTTCCGCATTATTATACAAAGAAGCCAACGCTACCAACGAATACGTAAAAATAAAAATGGCAGGAAAAAGAACCTTCCCAAAGCCAATCGTGTAGAGATTGGCAGAGGTTTGCGTAATTTTCTTTCGTAATAGAAAAATCGTAAATGCCGAAGTTATCATCCCGATTGAATCACAAAACATCACGTAGTTTAACAATTCTTTAAAGGAATCTGCAAAAAACAGTATCAAAATCAAGAAACTGGCGTAAACCGTCAGGGCTATTTCTTGTACCTGTGTTTGCTCATTTTGCTTACTGAAAACTTTGGGTAAAACACCGTCTTCTGCCATCGCATAATACACTCGGGGATTGGTAAGCATGGAAGAATTTACGAACGTAAGCACCGAAATAAATAATAAAATGGAGGTAACCTTAGAGCCTGTTTCACCAAAAAAGACGCTCGCCAAATCTGAAATCAGAGAGGTTGATTTTGCGATGCCACCAATGCCCAATACTTTGAAGTACGCATAATTAATAGCTAAATACAGAAACATCACAATACCACAGCCAATAAAGATACCTTTGGGCGTATTTTTAGAAGGATTTTCAATATCCGTTCCGAAATTAATGGTTTGCTGATAACCACCGTAAGTAAAAAAGATAGGAATAAAACTAAAGGCTAAAGCTTTGAAATAATCTAAGCTACTCCAAGTTTCGGTATGGTGATTCGTAACCACTTGCGGCGTACTATGATTGCCAAAAATAGTCAGTATCAACAAGCCCATTATCACAATTTTTATCATGGATAACACATTTTGCGTTTTCGCTGACAAGCGAATGCCCACAAAATTGATGAGATACAACACAATAATGGTAGTAATAGAAGTGATTTTGATACCCAAAGGATTTTGCAATGAATCGGGCATCAAAACGGGATTGATGTACTCTGCTCCAACCATTGCCACGATAGAAACAGCCCCTGCATTAGAAATGACAATCATCCAATTGACCATAAAAGCAAATGCAGGATGATAACAATAAGAAAATATTTTGTAAAATCCGCCTTTCACCGTGTACCGAGAACCAATTTCAGCGTAGGTGAGTCCACCCAAAAAGCTGATGACACCACCCAGAATCCAAGCCAAAAAGAAAACAAAAGGCACTTGGGCTGTTTTGGCTACTTCCACAGGATTTCTGAAAATTCCCATTCCGATGATTAAACTAACCACCAGCATCGTGGTATCAAAAAGATTCAGTTTGTTCTTTTGGTTCATGTTGATTGATGAAAAAATCTTACCACGTAAATTAGAAATTAGCCGTCAGAAATCATAAATTTGAACAAATAATTTCAACCATGAACTGGAAAACACTTTATACCAGCAAACGACTCGGAGCGGAAAAACGCTACGAAACTGAAAAGAACGATTTGATTCGTAATGCGTACCTCCGAGACTACGACCGACTTATTTTTTCATCGCCTTTCAGAAGAATGCAAAATAAAACGCAGGTTTTTCCAGTTCCCGGTCCTATTTTCGTTCATAATCGGCTTACGCATAGCTTAGAAGTTGCTTCCGTTGGGCGTTCTTTGGGTAAAGCTGTGGGGGTGAAAATTTCTCAAAAATATCCCGAAGAAAATCCTGATTTTCATGAGTTTTATCGCCATGATTTACCAACCGTTGTGGCAACGGCTTGTTTGGCTCATGACATTGGTAATCCGCCTTTTGGACATTCGGGAGAATCCGCCATACGTAACTATTTTGATAATCTTTCGGGCGACACTAAAGACACCTTAGAAGGAGAACTGTCTGATAATCAACTCAATGACTTTAGAAAATTTGAAGGAAATGCCAATGCGTTTCGCATCTTAACCAACGACCAAAACGGACATCAACTTACCTATACCGCTATTGCATCTATCGTGAAATATCCTACTGATTCAAGTAATGGATTTGATAAAGGTACAGGATTGATTGGTACAAAAAAATCGGGCTTTTTTGATTCCGAAATTGAAACTTACCGTAAAGTTGCGGATGAATTACAAATAAAAGTCATTGACGAAGAGCGTAATACCTACGCTCGACATCCTTTTGTGTTTCTGATGGAAGCCGCCGATGATATTTGCTACCGAATTATTGATTTAGAAGATGCTCACCGTTTGCGTATTCTCACGGTACAGCAAGTAATAGATTTATTATTACCTTTTTGGGAAGAAGACGAAAAAACGTATAACTATCTCAAAAACGACAAGTTACATCGTATCGGAGATAATAATGAAAAACTTTCGTTCTTACGAGCAATGCTCATTAATTTGCTTTCTCAAAAATGTACCGAAGCCTTCATGCAGCACGAAACGCAGATTTTGGCAGGGCAATTGAATAAATCTTTGATTGATATTTTAGATGCCCACACCTTGAAATGCCTAAAAAAAGTAGATGAAATTTCAGTAAAAGATATTTATAATCACAAGTCAGTCATTGAGATTGAAATAGCAGGTTACAACGTCATTGGGGCATTATTGGATGAATTTTTGACCGCTGTTTTACACCCAACTCGACCCAAATCGGGCAAATTATTGCAGCTAATTCCCAAACAAGCCAATATCAAACAAGGTGAATTGTACAATAATATCCAAATTGTGGTAGATTTTGTAGCAGGAATGTCGGATTTATACGCCGTTGATTTGTACCGCAGAATCACAGGAATTACTATCCACTAATTTGACTTTTTTGCCACAAACGGAATACACTTGGGTTCAGCAGGACATTCAACTTTGAATAGTCCAAAATCAATGGTTAAGTTGGAATTTTTATCCGCATTAGTACCATTAGTGGTATCACCATCATTCTGGGGTTCTCCAAAATTGGCTAACTCAATAAAATTCGTTCTGATAATTTGTCCTTGAAAAGCAGTGCCATTATTATCATTGTTTACATCATTGTTAGGATTAATGGGTGGGGCGTTGCTCCCTCCGCTGGGTTTATAATCGGCTGGTGCTTCTATTTCCACAATATAAAATCCTGGGACTAATTCAGGAAACAAATATTTACCCGTAAGTGGGTCAGTAAGCGTTGTTTTAATAGCATTTCCATCGGGAGTATTACTGGGTAATCCCGCTTGCAATTTGGCTTTGTATAATTTTACGGTTACGTTGCCAATTCCTGTTTCTCCCGTATCCAATAACGCATTGTTATTTTTATCGTCCCAGACTAAATCTCCGATACTGAGGCACTTAGTAACCGTAGGCGTAAGAGAAGCCTTTACCACACAGCCATTTTCATAGGTTTCGGTCAGGGTATATTCTCCCACTTGGCGTAAATCTTCGGTCGTTGGAATATCCGTTCTGGATGCCGTAGAAGTATAATTATCAGGACCAGTCCAGAAATAAGTTAAAGGCTGTTCGTTAGGTTCACGGAGTACAATATCACGCAAACGCAAGTTTTCCCCCACGCATACGCTCGTGAAACCACCTATTACGGCTACTTCAATAGCATTAGGTTTCACTAAGGACGTTGCTGTGGCAATTTGTACACCTGCTGAAACCGTTACCGTGTAAACACCCATTCTGTCTTTGGTCAGATTGGTAATGCTTGCGTCTTTTTCAACGGAAGTATATCCATTTGGACCTTGCCACGAAAAAATAGCTCCCGCTCCTGCATTGGAACTGGCAATAATTTTGAAATTTGCTCCTTCACAAGTAGCAATGGTATCTTTGACAGAAATATTAAGTTGAGCCTTTGTTTGGAAGGTAGTAGAAAAAAGCAAGCAAAAACAATAGAATGCTGTTTTTACCACCGAGAAATGGGAAGAGTTGTTCATTGCCAACGAGTATGTTTAAGCTGAAAAGAATTAATTGAAAACCGCCCTACTGAATTCTCAAGGCGATACATTATTAAAACTTAGGCTTAACAGCAACCATCCGAAATTCATCGGTCGGTCCATCCGAAATTCATCGGTCGGTCTTACTGTTTATTTATCAAGAAAATTTGATAAAACACCTCTACTTGGCAATTAAAGGATATTTTGTTGAGTAATTTATAGCAAAAATTATGCCGATGAGGTGAAAACCTACTTATATACTGAGTAAAACCAACGAATAAAGAGGTAATCAGATGGTAAGCGATAGGTAATTGCTTCTGTGGCTTTGAAAAATTAAGTAAAGAGTATTAAATATCCGTAATTTATCTCTCATAACATGAACCGAATAGACCGTCTTTCCGCCATTTTGATTCAGCTTCAATCTAAAAGAATTGTAAAAGCTCAGGAAATTGCCGAGCGATTCGAGAT
>JALONS010000088.1 GCA_025454855.1 Arcicella sp. | reverse complement strand
CTTGCTTATTGGTATGGTACTGAGAAATTTAAGGTAGAATCTAAAAAATTACGACTGGAAGAGTTGAAAGTCTTGGATGAGCAACGAATGCGGGAACAGGAGCGTCAAATCTATATTTTAGAAAATAAACTGAAAGAAACTCAAATGGCTTATTTGCGTTCACAGATTAATCCTCATTTCTTGTATAATGCCCTCAATTTTTTCTATTCTAAAGTTTACACCCACTCGAAGGAAGCAGCCGACGGAATCCTTCTTTTGGTACAGATTTTCAAGTATGCCCTTGAGGAAAATACAGGGATTGACAAAGTCCCTTTAGAAAAAGAAGTGGAACATTTAAAAAACTTTATTAACTTTAATCAATTAAGGTATAACCAAACGCTGAATATTAGCTTTGAGATTATCGGGAATATGAAGTTTAGACAAGTGATTCCCTTGATTATGGTTACTTTTTTAGAAAACGTTTTTAAACACGGAGAACTCCTCGACCCTGAGCATAAAGCTACCATCAAGGTAGAAGTCAATAGAGATTTATTACATTTTTCCACAAGAAATAAAATACGGCACGGTCCCAAAGAGCAATCTACTGGCATTGGGCTTAATAATACCTTAAAGAGATTGGCTATTGCCTATCATAATAAATACACGTTGGATATTAAGCAGGATGATTTTTTTTATGAAGTGAATTTAACCTTGAATCTTTAACTATCTCATGTTATGATAAAATGCCTTATCGTTGATGACGAACACGCTGCGGTTGAAATACTAAGTACTTTTATTGAACAAACCCCTTTTTTAACCCTTACTCACGCCACCACAAACCCGATTGAAGCCATTGGTGTTGTGCAGAATCAATCCATTGATTTAACATTTTTAGATATTCAAATGCCCCAAATCTCTGGACTGGACTTTATGAAAATTGTACAAGGAAAAACGAAATTTGTACTAACCACCGCATACAGTCAGTTTGCTTTGGATGGATATGAATTAGATGCCATTGATTATTTAATGAAACCGATTGCCTATGAGCGTTTTTTGAAAGCCGTTCAGAAAATGATGAACTTAACCACTGGGGGAAGTTCGCAGGTTTGGAAAAATCCAGTAGCAGAAATTGAAGACTATATTTTTGTAAAAACTGAAAATAAAGGAAAGATGGTGAGGATTAATTTCAAGGATATTACCTACATAGAGGGGCTAAAAAACTATATCGCCATTCATACCAAAGACGAACAAATAGTTACCCTAATGAACATGAAAGATTTGGAAGAACGCTTACCCACTGAAAATTTCATGCGAGTACACAAATCATATATCATTTGTACTGACCGAATTAAACTTATTGATGGCAATCAAATATCACTTGCTGATGTGAAAGGTTACGTACCACTGGGAGAGTCGTATCGGAATATCTTTTTTGATACGATTGATAATAAAGTAATGGGGGGGAAAAACAAGTAACCCCCTTCCATTATGGTTTCTACAATCGTCTTAGAGCCTCTTTGGCTTCTTTGAGAGATGGGTCAGACTTAATGGCAGTTTCATACAATCTTTTGGCTTCTTGTTTATTACCTTTTTTCTCATAAATCATTCCCAAACGCATAGTTGCACCTGCCAATGATGGCTCGTTATTAAGAGGTTTATGTTTGAGATAAATATTCAAAAGCTCTTCTCCCTTTTCCAGTTTTTGCCCTGATAGAGCACTACACTTACCAAATTGATAAGTAACAGACATATTTTCGGGGTGCTTCATCAGGAATGCTTCATAGACATTCAAAGCCTCAGTGTATTTCTTTTGATTTTGATAAAAACTACCCAATGCAAGAATATAACGAACATTATTAACCTCTGATTTGGCTGCATAGATATACTCTTTTTCTGCCAAGTCAAGATTTTCATCAGCCATATAAATATTGGCCAATGCTAAATGACCGTCTCCTTTGTTAATAGCTTGTAATTTTTTTGCCATTCCGAAAGCTCTATCTGAACCTCCTCCCAAAAACTCTGGAACAGCCAAATAGAATTGTATCAAAGCAGCCATTACCTCTTGATTTTTAGGTGCTAAGGTATGAGCTGTCTCAAAGGCATCTCTAACCTTAGGAATAGTTATTCCTCGTTTTAGTACTCCTGCATTAAGAGCTAATTGTCCGTATGCACGTCC
Organism: Arcicella sp.; assembly: GCA_025454855.1. Taxonomy (GTDB): domain Bacteria; phylum Bacteroidota; class Bacteroidia; order Cytophagales; family Spirosomataceae; genus Arcicella. Next base: position 17,048 of record JALONS010000088.1, on the reverse strand, counting down.
AAGCCAATAAAAATAATCTGCATTATGGGAATTTTTATTAGTAGTAATCAAAAAATGTTCAGCGGCTTCATCGTATTTATTTTCTCCCATTGCAATTTTACCAAGATAATATTCTGCTTGTACATAATCGGGGTGAGTATCAGGGATACTCTTAAGAGATTTTCGGGCTTCATCATACTTTTTTGCCTCAATTAAATCTTTTACTGATGTAATATCAACTGACTGTGCTTTTGATTGTGCTATTATTCCAAAACTTAGTGCGATGAAATAAAAAAATACTTTTGCTTTCATGATTTTGTTCGTTTAAAGTTTATAACTGGTTTAGTTTTTAATTGCTTGCATTTAACTTTACTCGACCTTTTTCTTCTTCGGCACCCGTAATTTTACGAGCCGTAGAAGCGACCGTCGTTTTACCGAATTTATAATTGAATGAGATAGTCGCTATTCGAGTATCAGACCAATTTCTGACCTGAGTATCCATGTTGGCATACATAAGATTCAGACGATTAATGTTGGTTCTGAAAAGATCCGAAATACTCACTTTCAAAGTAGCTTTTTTATCAAGCATTTGTTTTTGAAAACCTGCATTGAAGGCATAGATAGGTAGTAGATCCAAAATTCCATAGAAACTTTTAGATTGATAAAATCCACCTATTTCAGCCGACCACCCATTCGATAAACTAAACGTCGTGGTATTATTGAACAAGAATACTAACCGACTTTGGTCTAACTGTTGTCCTAAGAATTCTCCTGAAAACTGCTTGTGCGTAAAGCTGACATAATTCATAAGATTAATTCGGTTTGATATCGGAATAGGTAAAATAGTAGAAAATCCGATTACCCTCTGCTTGGCGAGATTATCTACTGTCTGAAATGTAGTCTGATCATTATCAGATTGTTTGATAACTTGAGTAATCACTTGGTCAGTTGTACTATAATTTAAAGACGTAGTTAGACTACCTTCGTACGCATGAGTGAGTTCAAGAGAATTTGTAAATTGTGGCTGCAAATAAGGATTTCCTTGCTGGTAGGTATAGGGGTCGAGAAACGACCTAAACGGATTCAATTCTTGATAACTCGGACGGTCTATACGACGACTGTAAGATAATATGATGGTACTCTTTTTACTGAGCGTATGTTTGAAAAATGCACTTGGAAAGAAGTTGAGGTAGTTTCTCGGAAACACTGAATCATTTGGGTAAAGTTGTCGCCCTTCTCCAATAGTTTGTTCAATACGTAATCCCGTTTGAAAACTCAACTTTTTGGTTAGTTTTAGTACCAAATTTGCATAAGCAGCATTAATATTTTCCTGATATGTAAAATGATTTGAACGGCTCTCATCTAACACTCTTTTACCTTCTTCTACTCTAAAAAAACGCATATTATTATCAGTCGTGACAAAACTTGACTTTCCTCCTACTTCAAGTTTCAATAAACGAAATAACGGCTGTACATAATCTATCTTTAAAGACTTTATAGTTAATCCTGATGGTAAATCGCCTATCAAATTACTGTTGGGGTTTTTAACTTGTACATTATTTTTATCAAAAAAGTCAGTTATAAATTCCTGAGCATTTGTTTTTTGATAATTAATATGATCAATATCTATTGCCAACTCACGCCCTAAAGAATCGAATTTATGGCGAATATTAAGGTTAATAGAATAGTTATTAAAACGTTCTATATTATTACTGGTTGTAAAGGTACGGCCCAACAAAATTCCTGTTGATAAACTACTGGAATTAGTATTATTAATACCTACGTTTTCTCCTCCTGCCAACATCATAAATCCCATTATTCCAACTGAGGTCTTATTGCTAAAGAAATAATCAAATCCTACACGTGCTGAATGAGAGTTATATGGAGATTCTACCGATGAAGTTTGATTAATCACTGATGGTGTGGTATTGGACTGTCTAAAATTTCGAGTAATTTCATATTGATTAATATTATTTCTATTTGAAAACGCATAAGCCCCATACATACTATATTTGCCTTGGCGATGACTCAAACTAACATTGGCTATTTCTCGTGCGTAAATTCCCTGACGATACGATAGCCCAATGCTTCCAATCGTTCCCCATGCTTTATTTTGTTTGAGCTTGATATTAATAATACCAGCATTACCTGCTGCATCAAATTTTGAAGAAGGATTCGTAATTATTTCTAATTTCTCAATCTGATTTGAAGCCATATTACGGAGCATATTTGCCAAATCCGCAGAAGATAAATAGGTAGGTCGCCCGTCTATCATTATCAGCGTACCGCTTTTACCTCTTAGTTTAATATTACCATCTTTATCAACCATTACCCCCGGTGCTTTCTCTAAAACTTCCAACGCTGAATTACCTGTACTCAAAATACTACTTTCAACATTCACAATCAGACGGTCTATTTGTTGTTCAATTATCGGTTTTTGAGCCTGTATTGTAATTTCTGACAAGACTGTAATATCTTCATTTAATTGAATTTGAGTTAACAGACTTCCCTCTAATTGTTCTGGTATCAATTCAATAGAATTACTGTATCCCTTCTTAAACCCCATTGAGGTTGCAGAGATTACATAATGACCAGCAGGTACGTTATCAAATTTAAATTTACCTGATATATCCGCCGAAGTGCCTTTTACCAATGAACTATCAGCAGTTTTCAATAATATTACAGTTGCAAATTCTACTACTTTTCCATTAGCACCATTATTAACAGTTCCCTCTATTGAAGCTACAACAGGCTTTGGTAATTGTGCCAATGATGCTGAAATATCTATCCACAAGAGGCTCACTATCAGAAGTATAAATATTTTTTTCATGATTTTGACTAATTAAAAAATTTAGAGATTCTGTTATTTCATTTCATAGTTCAAATTTGTATGAATTAAACCATCAAAAAAAAAAAAATACACCAACGCCATGATTAGAACTATCAAAATACTATTCTATTATTGGTTTCAAGTTCATAAAAAAACCGAACTCAGTCATTTGAATTCGGTTTTTTTGATTACCTATTTATGGTGATAATTTGCTTTGAGAGCAGATGATTGATAGGAATATAATTGTTTCCCAAAGTATCCATTATATTATCTTTTGTTATGGTAGGCTGCCAATTGAATGCTACAAGCATATCCTTAATGTTAGGAGCAATCGTATGACTCATGTAAGTATTCCTATCAAACACATAGGCTTGTTCTCGTATGCTGAAAACGCCAAAGCGTTGTTTATCGAAGGTAAAATGTACATTATTTTCTAATTCCTCAAATCTGACAGCTACATTTTCGAGTGGTCGGATGAGTGATGGGATATCCATATATTTATGTACATATAGCCAGCCTTCCCACTGTTCAGGGTATTTTCTAAGTACATCTGAAAAAAGGTCATAGATTCTTTGGGTTGTTTGTTGGCAATATATTTCCCTCTCTGTTTGCTTAGAGGGTATAATAGCATCATAGAAATTAACTTTTACCTCTACATCGCCTACTCTATGACTCAAAACTGGAATAATAGGTGTTTGGGTAGCATGAGATATAAAAGCAATGCCTTTTCGTGCAAAGAACTTCTTGCCTAAAAAATTAATTTGTGTGAGCTTATCATCGTGCCTGTGTACACCACCTACACCAGTGTTGCCGTCAATATAAAAAACTAAAGATCTTCCTGATTTAATTTCTCGCATCATCTGAAGTCCTATTGAGGGCGATTCTGCATTAAGAATTTTAAATTCATTTTTAATCTTGGGGTTCATCTCTTGTTTAAATTCTTCGATGAGTCTCTTAAATTTTTCACCTTGAGTTTCAACTGTATGATTATCTATTACCAATGAAAAATTAACACCCAGATTTGTCAATAATAAGTTCAACATTCGGTACGAACCCAAATGATACGTACAAAAAATACGGGGTTTTTCATCAATATCTACCAAGAAATCTAATCTGCCATCTATATCTGCTTCTGGAACAAAATCAAACTGTTGCTCATCTATTCCTGACCATGATTGGTAAAAAAGAATATTTTTAAAAAATTCAAAATCATTACCATCTTTTACCATTTCGGGGGCAAGATGAAACAAATTGGCACGAGTCAGGAAATAATTTCGCATATAGCCTTCATTGCCAGTAAAGTCAATTTTATTACTATATCTGTTACGTAATTGACTTATTTTTGAGAGGTACTGTTTTTCATTAAACATGGCCTTAAGAGGTTAAAGTGTAACTGAAACTGTTTAAACTTTCCGTTTTTTGATTAGAAATAATTGTATTCCAAAGCGTCATTCTGAAAATGTCGAAACATAGAAGGAAGGGCTAAAGGGCTATCATTAAAAACTCTTGAAATAACCGATTTAAAGAAACATTGCTTTAGTATGAAGAGGATGTTCAAACAACTTTGATTTATAATTCCATTTCTACAAAATTCATTAAAGTCAAAATCAAATCAGTGGCAATTTGTATTGTCTGGGCATCTCTGTCAAAGTCGGGATTGACTTCTACCAAATCTATTCCAACGATATTCTTTTGGTGTAGTATCACATCCAGCAATTTATATGTTTCATTCAATGATAACCCTCCTGCAATCGGAGTGGCAGTACCAGGAGCGAAAGCAGGGTCAAGAAAATCAATATCAAAGGTTATATAAACGGGTGAACCCTCTGGGATACTGTCAAAACTACCTCTATCAATAATCTCTTGAAGTGCATCATTCCAGTAAATATGTCTTTTGGATAAATTTTCATATCGAGCATTCATAATTCCTCGTATACCAAACTGATGAAAATGCTCCACATTTTTTAACTTCAAGCAGTGTGATACAAAATTACCATGATGATGAGCCGCATTTTTTTCCTCAAAATATTTGTTAATGGGTGACTCGTAGGTATCAGTGTGGGCATCAAAATGAATGATGTGTAGGTTCTGATAATTTTCAGCAAGTCCTTTAATAATCGGATAACTGATGGAATGGTCACCTCCCAAAAAAAGAGGAATATGCCCTTTGACTGTCAAGTCTTTTGATAATTGATAAATTTTCTGATAAGTTGTTTGATTACTTTCTTGTGGATAAATAAACAAATTCCCCCAATCTTTCACTCGCTTATTTATGAATAAATTTTTTAAATTTGAGAAATCAGCCTTTGAATTAATAAAACGAAAATCAACATTTTCAACATTTTGGCTAAAATCCACTAAATGATTTTTCAAAAAATCTCTGATAGAAAAAGGGAATTTTGCCGAACCACTGGAAGTATTGTTACCTTTACCAAAAGGAATGCCTATTACAACTATTTGATTATCAGTGGCTTTCTCTGGAAAAAACTCTTCCACATTAAATATCCTATTATTCAAAGAACCTATATGATATGCCTCATTCTCTTGGGTCAGATCCACTAAAATATCTTTCCCCATTAACATTTTCATAGTCTCTCGGAGATCCTCCCTGCTAATTTTTCCAACATCTATCAAATCTCGCTCTATTTCGTCTATACTTCTGGGAATCATAAACCATTTCAATAAACTAACTACTTGGCTACCTACCATAAACACTTTTCCGTTCAGCAAGTGTTCTATTTGATAGTATTGCTCGCTTTTTTTACGATATTTTAAGCACGTATTTGTCTTGAACAATAACTGCTTATCTACAAGCATTTCCATAATTCTGTAAATTTTAGTTAATTGTTATGTTACTTGTACTTTACCTTTTTTAAAATAATTTACTACATATCGAGCAACAAAAAATACCGTTACTCCATACATAAATAAAGCCCTGAAACTAAACCATATAGTATCCTCCAGTGAATATACGTTTCCTCCTTGCAGCCAATTATGATAATAATATCCTACTTTACGGGTAGTACTTATTAGTACTCCAATAAAAAAGTAGAGAATATATACCCAAAAAAGTTGATTCAAAAAACTATATACTAAAAGTGGAATTTCCTTCCAAAATGGTTTTGGAGAAACCACAAGTTGACTTGAAAATAAGCTTTTTATACGTTTTAACAATCGTTTAGGATACTCAGAAGACTGTTTCTTAAGATTAGGAATTTCAAAAAAATCACTATATATCCAATAACCATCATACCTAAAAAATGGATTTAGAGAATATATTGCGACACCCAAATTAACAATAATCAAAGGGAAAATATAATAGCACTCTGTACGATAAAAATGATAAATCCCCATCATAATTACATTAACAATCAACTGAATGTATATTCCCGCAATATTTACCATTATTCTTTTGGCTTTTCCCAAAACCCAAATATTTGATACATCTGTAAAAAACACAGGAAAGAGAAAATAAAAACCAAAACCTATCTTTTGGGGTTTGACCCCGTAACTAAAAGTTGCAGCGGCATGACCAATCTCGTGGCACATCAAAATCAAGAAAAAACCAATATATAACAACCCTACAATCCATAAATTATCTGATGAATCACTCAAGCGAGTTTCCCAAATTTCGTTTAAGAGTAAATCCTTGAAAAAGATGAAATGCACAACTGTTACAAAAGCGAATATGATACTAAAAATATATTTATTAAAAAGAAAAGTAAGCGGACTAACGACCTTCATTATGGTATGTTCTTCCATGAGTGTAATTGCTCCAAAGATATAACTCATTCTACTTTTTTGAAATCCTGTTTTATGACCCTCTATTACCCCCAAAGGCTTTATGCTTTGTTCTATGATTTCAGATAGTTTTTCACGACTAATTCTGACGTTATTCTGAGAGTTTAATTCATTACAAATAACTCCCAAATCATCAATTCTTATTAATTTCATAATAATCAAGTAAACAAGTTCTCCTATATAAAATCGTTTACCATTATGACTCAAAAGATATTTTGGTGCTTCAGTATCAGATTCCACTTTCTCTAATCGAATAGATGAATCTACGGTATATGTGTTCATACAATTTCATTTTAAAGGTTTCTGTTAGATTTCAGATATTTCATAGTTTTCATAATAACGCATACAACCATGAGAGTCCATCAGCTATGGGTTCTATCTGTTCTTCCAATTCAATGATTAATAATCCAATCATCAATTCATTAGACTGTTCCAATAAGTAAAATATGTTATTATCTAAGTTTTTCTATAGATGGTTTAGAGGTAATAAGGATAATTGTCCAGCAGAATTATGTAATCTTTAATTTTACGATTTTTACTAATTCATTTTTAGACAATTATCCATTAATTATTTATCATACAGAAGTATTAAACTACATCAACATCATTACCACTGCAACGATTATTGCAACGGTCTGCAGCAGCCATTTCCAAACGCTCTTCCAATTCTACGATTGAAAGTGAGTTGTTTAATTCTTCTATTTGTGATACGATTTCAAATTGCTTTTCCATTTTGTTAAATGTTTAAATTGTTAAAAAATAAAATTATACAAAATTGATTTTATAGCTCAGCCGTAACTTCAACATCATTGCCATTACAACGGTTATTACAACGATCTGCAGCGGCCATTTCCAAACGCTCTTCCAATTCTACGATTGAAAGTGAGTTGTTTAATTCTTCTGTTTGTGATACGATTTCGAATTGCTTTTCCATTCTGTTAAATGTTTAAATTGTTAAAAAATAAAATTATACAAAATTGATTTTATAGCTCAGCCGTAACTTCAACATCATTGCCATTACAACGGTTACTGCAACGCTCTGCAGCGGCCATTTCTAAACGCTCTTCCAATTCTACAATTGAAAGTGAATTGTTTAATTCTTCTGTTTGTGATACGATTTCGAATTGCTTTTCCATTTTGTTAAATGTTTAAATTGTTAAAATTAAGATTAAATAAATTTATTTTATAACTATAACTCAGCCGTAACTTCAACATCATTGCCATTACAACGGTTACTGCAACGCTCTGCAGCGGCCATTTCTAAACGCTCTTCCAATTCTACAATTGTAAGTGAGTTGTTTAATTCTTCTGTTTGTGATACGATTTCAAATTGCTTTTCCATTTTGTTAAATGTTTAAATTGTTAAAAATTAGGTTTATTTATCATTAGTCACACAAGAGCATTAGTCGACATTGCTAATAGTGATACTTTGATACATCTTAAAAAGATAAAAACAGTTTAGGGGGAAAGATTAAAACTTATCTTTCAAAGTTTTCCTTTTTTGTTGATTCAAAATTGCTCATAAAAAATGACCCCTTAAAAAAAAATACACCAATCGGTTTTTGATAAGTACCAATGTCTTATTTTGATAATATTATTACCTTATCCCTATGTTTATACATACAAAAAGGCTCTCTGTTCAGCACAGAAAGCCTTTTTGTATTAATGTAAATATAAATTTTTCTTAAAAATTCCGCTCTCCAGCTTCACGCTTACCAAGCATTACTGCCCCCACCATCGCCACAAAGAATAGAATTGATACTAATTCAAACGGTAAAACATAATCACGATATAAGATTTTACCCAAACTTTCCACCAAACCAGTTTGCGAACTGAACGTCTCTGGCATTACCTGACCCGATAAATCCATTTTCCGTGAAGCAGCCACCATAATTACTAACAATGTACCACCCAAGATAGCTCCTGCCAATTTAGTCAGCGTTGTTTTGGAGTCTGGCATATTCTTTCGTAAATCCATCATCATAATCACGAATAGGAAAAGCACCATGATTGCTCCTGCGTAAACCACAATGTTTACAGCCATCAAAAATTGGGCATTTAATAAAACATAATGCCCTGATATACAGAAAAATGTGAATACTAAATATAAAACACTATGTATGGGGTTTTTAGACAAAACTACCATCAAAGCACTAAGTAGCGTTAAAGCTGTAAGAAAATACCAAAAATTCATTTTTAGGGGTTGGGGATTAGGAGTTGGGGGTTAGAGGTTTATCCAATCCGCCACTTACGCCATATTCCCAATTTTAATTATCGTATCCTATCTTTTTTCAAAAAGAAAAATCAATAGTATAACAAAACTATTAACTATTCTCTATTAATTATTATCTAAAAATCTATTTCCAACCTTCTCTTAGATAACGGTTATTCATGTCTTCTACCAATTTATCCTTCCCGAAAATAACTTCAGAACGGTCTTCAAAAACGGGAACCATTTTATCATGCTGAAGATAAATAGCTTGTTTTGGACAGGCTTCTTCGCAAAGCCCACAGAAAATACAACGAAGCATATTGATTTCATACACTTTAGCATACTTCTCCTCACGGTATAGATGCTCTTCACCTTTCTTACGCTCATCGGCTACCATTGAAATTGCTTCGGCAGGACACGCCACGGCACATAATCCACAAGCAGTACAACGTTCTGCCCCTTGCTCATCACGCTTTAGAATATGGTGTCCACGAAAAACAGGACCTAAATAACGTTTTTGTTCTGGATAACGAATAGTTACTTTTTTAGAAAAGAAGTGCTTAAGAGTAGTACCCATACCTCCTACAATAGCAGGTAGATAAATACGCTCAGCAAAGGTCATTTCTCCTTGTTCTAAGACTTTGGTTTTATTACTTAATTTCATATATCTTCAATTTGATAATTGGGGAACTTGATAATTTGGGGATAAACATACACCAGTTATAATGAGATTCATTAAGTTTTTCAGTCGTGAGTTGCCATCTTCAAATTTTCAAATTGACACATTTTCAAATTAGCCAACCGCTAATTTTTTCTTTTTGTATTGAGACTCGTTATACAAATAGGTCACGACTAACATTACAACAATACCTGCCCATGAAACGGCAACTGTGTACCAGTTTGAACCGCCCTCATTAACTGTAAATAACATACTTGTACCAGTAAGCACCACATTAAACATTGAAAGGGGAATTAAACCCGTCCAGCCTAAGCTCATCAACTGGTCATAGCGGAAACGTGGGAGCGTCCAACGTACCCACATAAAAATAAATACAAAGATTAACGCTTTTCCAATCAAAGCACCTACTCCTAAAAGAGCGGCAACATTATTCCCGAATTTATCATGGATAAAATCATGCCCTGGATAGTCATAACCTCCGAAGTACAAAGTTGCCATTACTGCTCCTGAGATAAACATATTAATGTATTCAGAGAACAAGTAAAAACCTAATTTCATAGAAGAATACTCGGTATGGTATCCACCAATAAGTTCAGTTTCACACTCAGGTAAATCAAATGGAGTACGATTACATTCTGCAAAGGCACAGACAATAAAAATCACAAATCCGAGTGGTTGATATAGAATATTCCAATGCCCATTTTGTTGTGTTTCTACAATGGTTTTGGTTGAGAGTGACCCCGAAAGCATCAAAATAGCGATGATGGAAAGCCCCATTGCTAATTCGTAAGAAATATTTTGAGATGCTGCACGGATAGCTCCTAACAAAGAATATTTATTATTGGAAGCCCAACCACCTACTAAAATCCCATACACCCCCAGTGACACAATTCCGAATACCCAAAGAATCCCGATGTTTACATCAACCCCTTGTAAATCAAGCATTAAACCTCCGCCTAAATCTAACTTATCACCAAATGGTACTACCGCAGAGGTCATTAAAGCCGTTAGCATCGATAAACACGGAGCTACGATAAACAACCATTTGCTCGACTGCGAAGGAATAAAATCCTCTTTCATGAACATTTTTACAGCATCAGCAAGTGGCTGTAAAATCCCGAAAGGACCCGCACGGTCTGGACCAACACGGTCTTGCATAAAAGCCGCAATGATACGTTCAAAATACGTTGAATAAGCTGCAACCCCCAATGTAATGGCGAAAATAACGCCCACATAAATGGCTTTTGCAGTAAATAAAGTTGATGTAATTTCCATTTGGTTATTAGTTATTGGTTATCAGTTATTAGGAAAACAATAACTGAAACTAATAAATTACTATTGTACTTGATTAGAATTACTGATAACAAATAACCAGTAACTAATTACTAATCACTAATTTAATTGTTTCTGTGGCTCTAAAAACGAACGGTCTCTATCGTCGTTGATTTGTTTATATTGTTGAGCTGCTTGTTTCAGTGGAAAAGCGGGCTTGATGGTATTTGCTCCATATTTATTCGCTGAAATCACTGAATTTCTGGCAATTTTTGTTGGTCCTTCTAAAGTCCAATCTGAAGTTTTCTTACGCTCGAAACGGCAAGTATTACAGATAAACTCTTTTACTTCGCCCCATTCATTTTTACGGGCTGTAACTCTGATAACTTCGTCTCCTCTGTACCAAAGCGTCACTTTACCTGAACATTTACCACAATTGCAACTGGCATCTTCAGGTTTCGAGAACCACACACGACTTTTGAAACGATACGTTTTATCCGTTAATGCTCCTACTGGACATACATCTATGACATTTCCAGAAAAATCATTATCAATTGCTTTCTCGATATAAGTGCTGATTTCGGCATGGTCGCCACGGTGCATCACACCATGTACACGTCCATCCGTAATTTGGTCAGCCGTGTAAACACAACGGTAACACAAAATACAGCGATTCATATTCAATTTGATGTAAGGACCTAAATCAACTGGTTCAAAAGTATTACGCTCTTCAACAGTACGAGTTTTTGACACTCCATGTTCAAACGAAAAGTCTTGCAGATGACATTCTCCTGCTTGGTCACACACTGGGCAATCCAATGGATGATTCAACAGTAGTAACTCTACGATTCCTTTACGAGTTTCTAATACTTGTTCGTTGATGGTATTTTCCACAATCATACCGTCTTGTACTTGCGTAATACACGAAGGTACAAGTTTAGGCATGGGACGTGGGTCTTTTTCAGAACCAGCGGTTACTTTTACCAAACAACCACGGCATTTCCCACCCGAAGCCTTTAGAGGTTCGTAGTAGCACATGGCAGGTGGAGCAATATGAGGTCCAATTTGACGAGCCGCATTCATAATGGTAGTACCTGGTTCTACGTCAATGGTAATATTATCTATTGTAACTTTCATGTATTAATTTGAAACGGGTTCGCCCGTCCGATTTTAATCTTCTTCGTAATTCAAAATTGATAATAAAGCTTCCTTTTTAATAGCATCAATATCTATCATGGATTCTAAAGTTTTTCTATCATAAGCACCTCCAAACGCTTCTTCCGAAGCATCCTTGAGCGCTGCAATAAAACTTTCTTCAATTGCATCCGCCAATTCTTGGGGTTTCAAGTAAAATCCACCAGAACTACGCCTTTTGTTGGATTTATTGATTCCTCGCAATGAAAAATTTATTGAACGATTCCATGAATTAGTCGTTTTTTTCTCTGCATGTTGCTTGATTAAAAAAACTTTCTATTTTAACAATTTTATCATCCTTTGCCATTTCGTCCATTTCATCAATTAGGGCGAGTGCGGCTGTGTAGTCGTGTTGTTCGACCATCTTACGAAGTGCCTCTAATTCTTCCATAATGTCAATTTGAAGATTTGTTAATTTGAAGATTTGAAAATAACTACAAATATTCAAATATGAATGAACAATAAATTTGAAGATGTGATAATATTTTCAAATTAACATATCTTCAAATTGTGATTAATATGCCATTCAAATTCATCACGGAAGTGGCGAATAGCTGCGGCAACGGGCCAAGCAGCAGCATCTCCCAATGGACAAATAGTATTTCCTTCGATTTTTTTGGCAACATCTACCAATAAATCAATATCTTCTTGACGGCCTTGTCCGTGTTCGATTCGGTATAAAACTTTATCCATCCAACCCGTTCCTTCACGGCATGGCGAACATTGTCCGCAAGATTCATGATGATAAAAACGTCCAAAAGTCAAAGTATTATGAACAATACAAGTTGTTTCGTCCATAACTACAAATCCCCCAGACCCTAACATTGTCCCTGTGGCAAAACCACCGTCTGAAAGTGATTCGTAAGTCATTAGGCGATTTTCACCATTTGTTGTTTTCAGAATCAATTCAGCGGGTAAAATCGGTACTGATGAACCTCCAGCCACAACGGCTTTCAATTTATGACCATCACGAATACCTCCGCACCATTCATCGGCATAAATAAAATCTTCGACAGTGATTCCTAATGGTATTTCATAAACACCTGGTTTGCGGATATGCCCTGACGCTGAAATTAATTTCGTTCCCGTTGAGCGGCCAATCCCAATTTTAGCATATTCATCGCCACCATTATTCACAATCCAAGCAGTTGTAGCGATAGACTCTACGTTATTTACAACGGTCGGGCATTGCCACAAACCACCTTTCACAGCTGGGAATGGTGGCTTATTGCGTGGATTACCACGTTTTCCTTCCAACGACTCCAATAAAGCTGTTTCCTCTCCACAAATGTATGCACCACCACCTAATTGTACGTGTAGGTCGAGGTCATAACCAGAACCCAAGATATTTTTACCCAAAAATCCCTTATCACGGGCTTCTTGGATAGCTTTTTCCAGAATGGTTGCCACATACATCAATTCTCCACGAATATAGATGTATGAAGTGTTTGCACCCAAAGCATACGACGAAACAATCATACCTTCAATCAAAGTATGGGGCGATTTCATCATCAAGTAATGGTCTTTGAAAGTACCAGGTTCTGATTCATCAGCGTTACAAACCAAGTAACGGGGTACGCCTTCGGGTTTTGCCAAAAACGACCACTTCATTCCCATTGGGAAACCAGCTCCTCCACGTCCACGAATACCTGACTTTTTCACTTCCTCCGTAACTTCATCGGGAGTCATTTTCTTTAAGGCTTTCTCTACGGCAGCATACCCACCATGTTTTCTGAAAACGTCTATCGTTTCAATGCCTTGTACGTCAATATGTTCGGTTAATATTTTCATGTTGTACTTTATTTCACAAATCAAATGCTTATCTATCTCTTTTGAATAAAGTGTATCTACTCTACCCAGTCTCTTCCTCCAGTCACCACATCTTCCCCTGTAGGATTTGTTGGGTCTTTATAAATAGCTACTCCGTTATAATAACTGGTTTCGGATGAATTTTTCTCAAACTCATAACGGTGTTTCGGTTGTGCTTCTACGGTTGAATAATGACAAACAAACGACTTACGAGTCATTTCGGGGTTATTAATTACACTACCTCCATGAGCCAAACCACCATGCCAAATTAAAATATCTCCTTTCTTTATCAACAACACTTTTTTCTCAATACCGTGTTCTTTACAAGTTTTATCAAGATATTCAGAAAATTGCACAGGATTAAATAATGATACGCCATCTTTATACAACATTCCTGTACGCCCAAAATTGAATTTTGGAATTTTATGCGACCCTGGATAATAAAATAATGGTCCTGAATCAGCATGAACATCTTCACAGGGAATCCAAGCAGCAGCCAAATGACTTGGAATACTTGAAGTAACCCAAGGGAAGTCTTGGTGTGTTGGTTGCTGACTGCTGTACTTAAACACTAAACTTTGAAAAGCCGTAATTTCGGGTGCAAGAGCCGCTTTCAAGAATGTTACAATATGACGATGCGTCATGATTCTTTTGGCAGCAATGGATGTATTATGATAATCATTAATTCTTGCTCCGATACCCTTCAATAATTCTTTGGGAATATTTTTAAGGGGTGTTGCTTTCTGATTATTGAATTGATATACCAAACCTGTGGCGGTATGTTTATCGTGGTTTTCGATAGTATCTTCTACTTCGTCCCAAAACATATCTAACCAGTTTTTGGGTAAAACGTTTTCTAAAACTACGTATCCATTTTCACGCCAGAACTCCAACTTTTCTTTGATGTTGTAGGGTGTATCAGTGGGTACATCAAATCTTTTTAATACCTCATCAATGGATACATCTTTATCTATCAATGGTAAAGTATCATAATCAAAATTCAGGGTTGGTTTTGCTGAAATTGAATGTCTTAGAAGATGATAAGGTCTTCTGAGTTTATCTTTTATAAATTTTACCATTGTTTTTGTGTTTTTAAGGTAACAGTATATTCTATTTTACAAAATCATTCAAATCGTATCCGATTGTATCACAGAATGAAGGTTTTTCGAGGATTTCACCTACTCCATTTTTATATTTTCGCCAATTTCCTTTCTTATAATCATAAATAAAGCCTTCATCTATGTCATAATCCAACATTAATTCAGCGATTTTATTGAAATCTTTTTTTACCCCTCCTGTTGATGTAACTTCTACAATAACTTTTAATTCATCCAGCACATTATCCAACAACATCACATCAGGCGTTGGGCTGGATTCGGATTCATTAACCATCGCTTCAACTAATGGTTCAAATGGAATCTCACCTTTATCGAATAACCAATACAAGTGTGCAGATAACTTGGTAATCACCCTTTGGTGTTCTCTTGGTGCATTCACGCCCATATTTACAGGTATGTCGAGCATTCGCCTAACGTGGTTTATTTAGATACTATTTTGATAATTCTTCAATAATCTCATCCACTTTCTGAGTCGTTAAATTCATGTAATACTTTTCACGAATTTGAAAAACAGGTCCCCACCCGCAAGCTGCCAAGCACTCAACTTCTTTAATAGTAAATTTACCATCAGTAGTAGTTTCTCCTGTATCAATCCCCAATTTAGTTTTCAGATAATCATACACTTCTACTCCGCCCATCAAACAACAAGGACCTGTACGACAATATTCAATCACGTGGTCACCAACGGGTTCTAAATGGAACATGGTATAGAATGAAGCAACTTCATATACCTCTATTGGTTTGATGTTTAACAAACTTGCCACGTAGTCCATCACCTCGGGCGAACACCACTTCCATTCTGCTTGAGCTAAATGTAATACGGGTAATAATGCCGATTTCTGCTTTCCTTCGGGATAACGTTTAATTATTTCGTGAACTTTCTCCAACGTATCCGCTGGAAACTGTATAGTTTGCGTATTAGTCATTTCTTGATTTAGGATTGGGGAGTTTCGATTGTGGAATTAATCTCTACTCTCCTTTGAATAATTTAAACTATTAAAAACTAAAATTATTCAACAATTATTCTCTATTAATTAATAATCTATACTTTACTACGTATCTAATTCTCCAGCAATTACATTCATTGACGACATTGTAACGATAGCATCAGAAAGGGTTGTACCCACAATCATTTCGGGGAATGCTTGATAATAAATAAAGCATGGGCGACGGAATTTTAAACGATATGGTGCTCTTCCTCCATCTGATACTAAGTAAAACCCTAATTCTCCGTTACCTCCTTCTACTGAATGATACACTTCCCCAACTGGTGCGTCTATCTCTCCCATCACAATTTTAAAGTGGTAAATTAAGGCTTCCATATTACTGTAAACCTGTTGTTTTTCGGGTAAGTAATAGTGAGGAGCATCCGCATGGTAAGGACCTTCTGGAAGGTTTTGTAAGGCTTGTTTGATGATATTCAAACTCTGCCACATTTCCTCTCCACGCACCAAGAAACGGTCGTAAGTATCTCCTTTTGTTCCAACGGGTACTTCAAATTCAAAATCTTCGTAAGATGAGTATGGGTTCATGGCACGAACGTCATAATCAACGCCCGTTGCACGAAGATTTGGACCTGTAAATCCATAATTCAATGCTCTTTCTGCTGAAATAACCCCAACATCTTTGGTTCTATCCATAAAGATACGGTTACGCTTCACCAAACCTTCAAATTCTAAAAGCACTTTTGGAAAATCATCTAAAAGTACATTGATTTTACGAATAGCTTCTTTAGATAAATCACGCTCCATTCCTCCGAAACGCCCCATATTGGTAGTTAATCTTGCACCGCACATTTCTTCGTAAATCTCGTAAATGTGCTCACGCCATTGCATTACGTACAAGAAACCCGTCAAAGCTCCTGTATCCACCGCCAAGATTGAATTACAAATAATGTGGTCGGCAATACGAGCTAACTCCATCATAATAACTCTAATGTACTGGGCTCTTTTAGGAACTTCAATTCCCAGCAATTTCTCAACCGTCATGTGCCATCCCATATTGTTAATAGGTGATGAGCAGTAATTCATGCGGTCAGTAAGGGTAGTGATTTGGTAAAATGGACGACGTTCGGCAATTTTTTCAAATGCACGGTGAATGTAGCCAACGGTTTGTTCTGCATCTACGATAGTCTCTCCGTCCATCGTGAGGATA
>JALONS010000087.1 GCA_025454855.1 Arcicella sp. | reverse complement strand
AATACAACATACTGGATAAAATGGGTTCGGGCAACCAACCCAACGTAGAATAAGCAATTCCTTGCCCCATATCAGTATCATAACCTTTTGATTTCCAGAGGACTTCTTCTTGATAAGCAGCCGTTGAATCAAAAAAACCTTTGTAGGTAAAGTTACCAATAATCCAACTAACTACTGGAAAACTAAACGTCTTTGCTTCCATTTTGTAACGTTCAGCAACGGTAAGCAAGTGAACCAAAGGCTTTCCCTTTTGGTCGAACATGGTCTGATAAACGGAAGGATTGTCTTGTAATTTTAGAGAATCAATAGCAAATTTTCTTATTTCATGAATCAACAAAATACGTTTTTTTAGTGAATCTGGAACAGTTTTATCGGTCAGAACCTCGGTTAGTGGACGAGTGTTGAAGGCAACCGTTAATCCGCCTTTGGCTTGTTGGTAGAAATAGATAATCCAACCCCATTGCCAAATAGCAAAGGAAATCAATAGAAATATTCCCAGAAATAAAATTCTTTTCTTACGACTTCGCTTTATGTTTTGGGAGTAAAAAAGCATGGATATTTTACTTGTAGTCTTGAATACTGAGGATATTTTTACAAAATTCGTATTCGGCAGGCTGATTAGAACAAATAAAGAGTAAACGGTTCTGTGAATATTCTTGCACGTTTTTTAAATACCAATCAATGGCATTTTTATCAAGATTTGAGGTGGGTTCGTCTAACATCAAGATAGGGCAATCAGACCAGAAAGCTAAACCTAACTTTACTCGTTGTTTCATACCCGATGAAAAGTATTTAATGGCTTTATTTTTGGATGAAGCTAACTCAATAAAATCAAGAAAGTCTGAGGTTCTGTAATTTTGAACAAATGGTTTAAATTGCACGTGAAATGCTACCATTTCTGAAAGTGTAAAATCTTCAATGAGTTCTAAATAAGGTGCTGCAATGACGAGATATTTATAAAAATCATCAACGGAAAGTTCCTTGTCATTATCTTGGTAAATAATTTTTCCTGACGACTGCGGTGCAAAACCCGACAAAACCTGCAACAAAGTAGATTTCCCACTACCATTTGCTCCCGTGAATGTATATGAATTCCCCGCTTGAAACTGATAACTTAAATTTCTAAAAATCCATTCATTACTGAATTTTTTTCCGAGATTCTGTGTGGAGATTTGCATTTTAAAGTGTGAGGAATTAGGTAGTTCGGGTTTGGGTAATGTTGGATAAGTACCGAATTATACACAAATTTTGTATTTAAAATTGCAAAATTTTCTCTAACTCCTGATTACTGATTACCCAATCCCTAATCCCTAAAATTAAGATAACCCTTTCATGATACCACGCTCTGAATTACGAATAAAATTGACAATTTCGTCACGTTCGGCAGAAGCAGGAAGGTTTATTTCAATTTCTGAAAGGGCATCGTTATTATTCAAGTTTTTCAAATAAACATAGCGATAGGTTTCTTGAATTTGAGCAATTTGTTCATCACTAAAACCTCTTCGGCGTAAGCCAATTGAATTGATACCTGCATAAGAAAGTGGTTCACGACCAGACTTTGTAAAAGGAGGTACATCTTTACGAATCAAAGAACCACCCGAAATCATGGCATGACGACCAATTTTTACAAATTGATGCACGGCACTTGAACCTCCCACAATCGCAAAATCGCCCACTTCCACATGACCTGCCATTTGTACACTATTCGCTAAAATACAGTTATCGCCTATAATGCAATCATGTGCAACGTGAACATAAGCCATGATAAGACAATTTTTACCGATTTCGGTTTTGTGCTTATCAGCCGTTCCTCGATTGATGGTAGCACATTCTCTGACGGTCGTATTGTCTCCGATAATGGCGAGTGTATCTTCCCCACCAAATTTTAAATCTTGAGGTATAGCTGAAATCACTGCCCCCGGAAAAACACGGCAGTTTTTTCCAATTCTTGCCCCCGGGAAAATGGTTACATTTGAGCCAATCCAAGAACCTTCACCAATTTCTACGTTTTGGTGAATAACTGTGAAAGGCTCAACTACCACATTCTGAGCAAGTTTTGCTCCGGGGTGTATGTATGCTAAAGGTTGTGTCATCTTTTTTGAGTTCAAGGAGTTACAAGAGTTAAGTAGTTAAAAAGTTACCTTGGGATTTTGAAATTTTCAATTTTGTAACTTCTAAAACTATCTATCATTCTCTAACTAAAATCTCTTTGACTTTGAAACTATTATAACATTTTAACTTGAAAACTCTCTAACTCTTACGTACAAGGCTGGCTGTCATATCTGCTTCACAAACTACTTGCCCGTTTACGTAGGCTCGTCCGTGCATTTTGGCAATGCCTCTGCGAATAGGTGCTAATAAATCACATTTAAAAATTACAGTATCACCCGGTGTAACACTTTTTCTGAAACGACAGTTTTCAATACCTACCAAATAGGGCCAATAGTTCTCAGGGTCAGGTACAGAACTTAACACTAAAATACCGCCTGTTTGTGCCATAGCTTCCACTTGCATAACCCCCGGCATGACGGGATTATTAGGGAAATGCCCCATGAAATAGTTTTCATTCATGGTTACATTCTTGATGCCAACTACACTTTCGTCGTCCAAATAAATAATTTTATCTACCATCTGGAACGGATAACGATGCGGTAATAGTTGATAAATACGCTCAAAATTGAAAATAGGCGGTTGTTTCGGGTCGTATTGAGGCACATTGTTTTTCTCCGTTTCTTTCATCAATTTCTTGATTTTCTTGGCTAATTCAACGTTTGCAGCATGACCAGGACGAGCCGCTAAAATTTGGGCTTTGATTGGACGACCTACCAAAGCTAAGTCACCCACCATATCCAATAATTTATGGCGAGCCATTTCATTGGGGTAATAAAGCTCCAAATTATTCAAAATGCCTTTCTCTTTTGAAACACTAACTTTGGGCTTACCCAACATTACCGCCAATCGGTCTAATTCTTCTTCATTATAATCACGGTCGGCTATGACGATAGCATTTGATAAATCGCCACCTTTTATCAAGTCAGCCTTAAAAAGTGCCTCTAATTCATGAACAAAACAAAATGTTCTGCATTTGGCAAAACTCTCATTAAATTGAGAAATATTGGTCAAATTGGCGTGCTGGCTGGTTAAAAACTTAGAATTATAATCTACCATTGCTGTTAAACGATAATCATTCAAGGGCAATGCAGCTAATTCTACTCCTCTATCGTTATCTTTAAAACGTACTTCCGAAGGAATTTCAAAAAATTTGCGATGAGCAGCTTGTTCTTCTAAGCCTGTTTCTGTGATTGCCTCCACAAATTTAATGGCACTACCATCCATAATTGGAGGTTCTGGTCCATCCAATTGTATCAATACATTATCTACTTGACAACCCACCATTGCGGCTAAAACGTGTTCTACGGTGTTTATTCTGGCTCCGTTGTGTTCAATGGTAGTTCCTCTTGAGGTATCTACTACGTAATCAACATCTGCATCAGCAATGGGCTGATTAGGCAAATCAGTTCTTTGAAACTTATATCCGTGATTAGGAGGTGCTGGTACAAAAGTCATGTTTGCAACAACTCCTGTGTGTAAACCTACACCTGATAGGGTAATGCTTTTTTGAATGGTATGCTGTTTATTATTCATTTCGGATTATTATCAATTTTACAAAAGCAATTGCTTTTACTCAATGGCAAATTTTTCTTATAAATGCTTTATTTTTTCTTCAACTTCCCTCAATCTTTGTTCAATCTTAGGCAAGTTTTTATAAAGTACTTGAGACTTTAAATTATCATGGCTGTCTTGTGCAGGTGAACCTGCCATTATTCTGCCCGACTGTTTTACGGTTTTAGTAATACCCGACTGTGCCGTTACGATGGTTTTATCCGCTACGCTGATGTGTCCTGCCATGCCTACTTGTCCGCCAATCATACAGCTTTCGCCTACTTTGGTTGAACCTGAAATACCCGTTAGAGCGGCAATCACCGTGTTCTTTCCGATTTCTACATTATGAGCAATTTGTACCAAATTATCAATTTTTACGCCTTCACGAATGATAGTTGAACCCATCGTGGCTCTGTCGATGGTAGTATTCGCCCCTATACTCACATTATCTTCTAAAATAACATTCCCCAACTGTGGGATAGTGGCAAATGTACCGTCACCCTGTGGGGCAAAACCGAATCCGTCAGCTCCGATTACTGCGTTAGCGTGAATGATACAATTCTTACCAATCTGTGAATGATGATAGATAGATACACCCGCATAAATGACGGTATTGTCACCTATGACTGTACCCTCTGCGATGCTCACATTAGGATATATCTTACAATTATTACCAATTGTACAATTAGCACCAATGTAAGCGAATGCTCCTACATAAACATCCGTACCAATTTTTGCAGACTCACTAATAAAAGAGGGTTGCTCAATTCCTTTTTTATGCTGCATCAAAATTTTCTGATATTCTTGGAGTAGCAATGTGAAGGCTGCATACGCATTTTCTACGGCAATCAATGTTGCGGTGTATTCCTTTTTAGGCTCAAAGGTCTTATCAATAATTACCGCTGTTGAGTTAGTTGAGTACAAATACTGCTCATACTTGGGATTAGCCAAGAAAGAAATACAACCTTCTTCGCCCTCTTCAATTTTTGCTAATTGACTAATTTTCAAAGATTTATCACCTTTTACTGTGCCATTTAACATCTGAGCAATTTGTTCAACGGTAAATTCCATGTTTGAGTCGTGAGTCGTAAGTTGCAAGTCGTAAGAGAAGTCTTTTTGTTAAAATGATTATCCAGCAACAAATTGGAATTGGTTTTGTTTCTAAGTTTTTAACTAATGACTTGCAGCTTATGACTTTTGAATCGTGGTTTTAGCTCTGCAAATATACGTCCTTTGCCCAACATATATAGTATTTTTTTACCACATTGCTTAAAGCCTTGATGGTTGGTAAATCAGAAGCGTCAGCAATATCAATGACCAATTTATTTTTAGTAAGAATATTAATGGCTTGTTTTTCAGATAGATACGCCTCGTTACTAATACATCCCTGAACCATAAAATAACTCAAATTTTCATTATCAACACCTTCCTGAGCTAAGAAATCATTTTTGATTTTTTCAAGAAATGATTCTTCAAATGGCTCATCCGAAATGATTATTTTGTATAATTTCCTTTCTAATAATTTCTGGCAAATTCCAGATAGTAATGTGTCTGAGTGTTTTGTCCAAACCTTAATACACGCCCAAATATCGTGGTCGTCCATCTCAGTAAAAGCCATTAAGTATTTTTTATCAGATTTGAATTCTTCAAGCGTAACATCGTTCTTTAGAAATAACCCAAAACTATCCGTAGTAAAAACCTCCACACCTAACTTTATTAATTCTCTGGCTCGGCGAATAATTTGGGTCAGCATAGTTTCAGCACAGATGGATGTTTTGTGTAAATAAACCTGCCAATACATCAAACGACGAGCGGTCAGAAAATTCTCAATGGAATATATCCCTTTTTGCTCTACAACCAACTGATTATCAACAATATCAAGCATCTTCAAAATTCTATCCGCTCCGATAAATCCCTCACGAACACCCGTAAAAAAACTATCTCTGTTCAGGTAGTCCATCCTATCAACATCTAACTGACTGGAAATGAGTTGATGAAAAAACGGACGGTGATAATCATTCGTGAACATTTGAATTGCCAGCGATAATTTGCCATCAAACTGACGATTGAGTTCATTCATCAATAGAAAGGAAATATGTTCGTGGTGTACATGGTTGAGGATGAGATGTTCTAAAACGTGTGAGAAAGGTCCGTGTCCCACATCATGAAGCAAAATGGCAATTTGAGCAGCTTCGCACTCTTCATCTGAAATTTCGTGTCCTTTATGGCTTAGGGTGCTGAGTGCTTCGTTCATGAGGTGCATAGCTCCGAGTGCATGATGAAAACGAGTGTGCAAAGCCCCAGGATACACAAATTCCGCCATTCCGAGTTGCTTAATTCTTCGGAGTCGCTGATAATAAGGATGTTCTATGAGGTCATAGATTAGTTCAGAGGTAATATTAATAAACCCGTAAACGGGGTCATTGATTATTTTTCTTTTGTTAATCATGAATATTTTTCTAAAAATCGAATAAAATTAAAGCTAATCATTTAAAAACAAAAATGAGGAATTAACTTTGGTAATCTAACAACAATAACTACTCATCAAATGACATTTCAAGATTTAACAGAAAAAATTAAAAACTTAGCGGCTGCCAAAGGTGGTTTAGGTTCGTCAATCAAATTTGCTACGGATGCTGGCAATATTTTTATTGGTGGAGACGGTGCTGTATCCAATGAAGATGCCGCTGCCGACTGCACTATCAAGGTGTCTCAAAGCGATTTAGAGGGCTTAATGTCTGGCGACTTAAACCCAATGACCGCATTTATGTTTGGAAAACTAAAAATTGACGGTGATATGGGCGTGGCGATGAAATTGAAAGAGCTTTTTTAAATTTATTGTGATATGACAGCAACTTATCAAATACAACCCAATGAACTCAATCAGTTCATTGAATCACTCAGAAAAAGTTTTAAGGGAAGTCCTCTGAAAATTATTGTAGAAGAAATTGATGAGACTACTTATCTCCTAAGTAATGAGCAAAGAGCAAAACGCTTGGAAAGAGCCATTAAAAATGTAAGGGAAAATAATAATACGAAAACCATTACTTTTGACGAATTAGATGAGCTTGAAAAGGGAACTGCAATTTGATAATGACGCTTTTGATGATTTCATGGATTGGCTAATCATTGATAAGAAAGTCTATTCAAAAATTATCAAATTATTGAAGGAAATTCGGAGAACACCATTTGAAGGTGAAGGAAAACCCGAAGCTCTTAAACATAATTTATCAGGGTTTTGGTCGAGAAGAATTACACAAGAGCATCGATTAATCTATGAAGTAACCGATGAGATTATTAGAGTAATTTCTGTGAGAGACCATTATTAACATGACATATTCAGATACTATTTGTGCATTGGCGACCCCTCAAGGTATAGGAGCTATCGGAGTGATTAGGATTTCAGGGTCTGATACCTTTCCGATTGTTAATCGACTTTTCAAAGGCAAAAATCTTGAAAACCAATCGTCTCATACCATTCATTTCGGTACAATTCGTGATGGAGAAATTATTATCGATGAGGTTTTAGTTTCACTGTTCAAAGCTCCTGCCTCCTACACTCGTGAAGATACCATTGAAATCTCTTGTCACGGGTCTGATTTTATCATCCAAAAAATTCTCAAACTACTTTTACGTGAGGGAGCAAGACTTGCCCAAGCAGGAGAATTTACCCAAAGGGCTTTTTTGAATGGACAATTAGACCTTGCCCAAGCCGAAGCCGTAGCCGATTTAATTGCTTCTGATTCAGAGGCTTCGCACCAAACTGCCATTAATCAGATAAGAGGCGGTTTTTCAAAACAAATTGCTCAACTCCGTGAACAACTTATCCATTTTGCCTCCCTGATTGAACTTGAATTAGATTTTGGAGAAGAAGACGTAGAATTTGCCGACCGTGATGATTTGAAACATCTTATCCTTCAAATTCAAAAGGTTTTAGTACCATTAATTGAAAGTTTTGAACTGGGCAATGTCATCAAAAATGGCGTTCCAACCGTAATTGTTGGTAAACCCAATGCGGGCAAATCCACCCTTTTGAACAGACTTTTGAATGAAGAAAAAGCGATTGTTTCAGAAATTGCAGGAACAACACGTGATGTCATAGAAGATGAATTGTTCATTGAAGGTATTCGTTTTAGGCTTATTGATACCGCTGGACTTCGTAAAACTTCGGATACCATCGAAGCAATTGGCGTTGAACGTACCAAACAGCAAATGGAAAAAGCCAGTTTGATTGTTTACTTATTTGATGCCACCGAAATACAGTTATCTGACATCAATAAACAGCTATCAGAATTTAATTCACCCTATATCTTAGTGGGCAACAAGGTGGATAAACTGCCTTCATCCTTGAAGAAAGAATTTGATACAACCTACCCGAATATTGTTTGGATTTCTGCTTCGGAAAATCATAACATAGATGAATTGAAAGCCTCTTTGGTAAAAAAAGTTAAGACTAAAGAAGTAAAAGTTGGTGATACCGTAGTGACTAACCTTCGTCATTACCAACATCTATCCGAAACTAACGAAGCTCTAAATAATGTTTTGGAAGGGCTTTCTATGAATATTACGGGTGATTTTTTAGCCCAAGACATTAGGTTTGCCCTACATCATTTAGGAGAAATAACGGGGCAAATAACTACCGACGATTTATTGGCGAATATTTTTTCTAAATTCTGTATTGGAAAGTAAAACAATGGAATTAATCTCTTCTCTTGCTCTCGGAATTGGTCTTTCAGCTTGCTGTGGTTTCAGGGTCTTCGTTCCGATGCTCGTTACCAACGTAGCTGCCCTGTCTGGGCATTATCATTTTGGTAATGGCTTTGAATGGATGGGAACAATGACTGCTTTTTACATCTTTTCTTCGGCAACTATATTAGAAATCATAGCCTATTATATTCCTTGGGTGGATAATTTGTTAGATACTATCGCTACGCCTGCATCTGTTGCAGCAGGTACTATTTTAACAACTTCTTTTTTAGCAGGCGACTTATCTCCTACGCTTAAATGGGTTTTGGGCTTTTTAGTGGGCGGAGGCAGTGCAGGAATCGTTCAGTTAGGTACTACTCTTACTCGTGTTACTTCAACGGCTACCACCGCAGGTTTTGGCAATCCTATTATTGCTACCATCGAGAATATATTTTCATTTGCTTTTTCTATTTTGAGTGTATTATTACCAATACTTTTAGGCATAGGAGCTTTATTTTTTGTATTCTACTTAAGTAAAAAAATAATTAAGCATACCTGAAAATGTTCAATCACTCCATCATTCGCTAATTCAATCATTTATTGCATGAATTTACAAAATATAACTTCCCAAGTTGCGGTGTTGGCTCGCCAAACTGGTGAATTCGTCAGAGAAGCCGCCGCTAAATTTTCTACCGATAGCATTGAATACAAAGGGCTAAACGATATGGTTTCTTACGTTGATAAGGAAACAGAAATTCGCTTAGTAGAAGGACTACATAAAATTCTTCCCGAAGCTGGTTTCATTGCGGAAGAAGGCACTGGTAAACTAACTGAAAATCAAAACCTTGCTTGGATTATTGACCCCGTAGATGGCACTACCAATTATATGCACGGTATTCCTGTATTTGCTATTTCTATTGCTTTGATGCAAGATAACGTCATTGTATCTGGCGTAGTCTATGAAATAAATCGTGATGAATGTTTCTCGGCTTGGCGTGGTGGCGGAGCATTTCTAAACGAAAAGCCTATCAAGGTTTCATCCGCTCAATACCTAAAAGACAGTTTAATAGCTACGGGGTTTCCCTATTATGATTTTGAACTGATGAATAATTATATCAATATTTTGAAAGAATTGATGCAGCAAACACACGGGCTACGAAGACTTGGTGCGGCAGCTGTTGATTTGGCATATACGGCTTGTGGGCGTTTTGAAGGTTTTTTCGAGTATAATCTTAAACCTTGGGACGTAGCCGCAGGCTCATTGATTGTTCAAGAAGCAGGGGGTATTGTCAAAGACTTCAAAGGTGGAGATGATTTCGTTTTTGGACGTGAACTAATTGCGGGTTGTGGAATGTTCTCAGAATTAGAAGAGGTAATTGTTCGTAACTGGACTAATAAATCATAATCTTATTGTAGTATGGAGAATATAATCATTGGGATAATATTTTTAGGAGCGTTAGCCTATTTGGGAAATATAGTCCGCAAAAATTTTAGCGTCAGTAACAAAGCGGGATGTGCTAAAGGCTGTGCATCGTGTGGTGCTATCGACTTTGATAAAATTGAAGCATCATTATCCTCAAAGAATGAGCTATAAGGTTTAAAACAATCATAAACAAAAAGCTCCTTAGAATTCAATCTAAGGAGCTTTTTGTTTACTATACGGTTTAGTCTTTCTTCTTTTCTACTTGAGTAACCTTAACGCCATTTGGTGGGGTTGCCATCAATAAATCAGCCATTATGCGTTCAGTTTCTTTCAAGTAAGTATCTTTTTCATGCTTTTCCTTCAAAGCCTTAACCTTTGCCTGAGCGATACTTGTAGAATCCGTCGTAGCCTTTCCTGATTCTTTGGATTCGGCTGGTCTTGTATCACCTGCGAGTTCATCAGCGGGGTCGATAATATTTTTCTTTTTCTGCTCTTCTATTTCCTTTCTACGTTTTTCTTCTTGCAAAGAAACCGTTTTCTTTTCTTTTGCTTTCTTATAATTCTCTATTTCAGTTAAAAGTTTTTTGAGGTCTGTTTCTGTCTTCAAACGTTCTTGAACTCTTGACCGTAAAAAAGCAATTTCCTTATCTGTTACTTTATTGGTTAAGTTGTATTTGGTAGAAGCAATCATATCCCAAGGTAAAGCACTGGGCTGAGAACTCTCCCCAAATTCAGAAGCACTAAATGACGAGGGCAATTCGATATCGGGGGTCACACCTTTGTGTTGTGTACTACTACCCGTGATACGATAGAATTTTTCCATCGTAATTTTCAACTGACCTACCCCTTCTGGTTCGCCTTTCAAAAAACGTTCTAAGTCAATTAAGCTCTGAACTGTTCCTTTTCCATAAGTTTGCTCACCAATGACCAATCCTCTTTTATAATCCTGAATAGCTCCTGCAAAAATCTCAGAGGCTGAAGCAGAGAAACGGTTCACTAACACCGATACAGGTCCATCGTAAGTAATTGAGGGGTCACGGTCATATTCTGCCGAGATTTCACCATCTGATTGCTTTCTTTGTACTACTGGTCCTTGCGTGATGAAAAGACCCGTCAAACTAACTGCTTCGGTCAATGAACCTCCACCATTGTTCCGTAAATCTACAATTACGCCATCAACTTTTTCTGCCTTAAGTTCGTTCAGATAACGCTTCACGTCGGCTGTTGTACTCTTAAATCCTTGTTCTCCACTTCTTGCTCCTTCAAAATCACGGTAAAAAAGCGGAA
This sequence comes from Arcicella sp., assembly GCA_025454855.1. Taxonomy (GTDB): domain Bacteria; phylum Bacteroidota; class Bacteroidia; order Cytophagales; family Spirosomataceae; genus Arcicella. Next base: position 3,477 of record JALONS010000087.1, on the reverse strand, counting down.
TAGTAATTAGTCCGTATTTGTATTCTTTTCCATCACGACTAAAATTCAATACTTCTTTCTTCGCCGTTCCTTCCTCTAATTTTATTTTTTCACGAACTAAGCGTACTTCCTTCGGAACAGCACCCAAAGGAGCATCAGCCGATAAAATCTTTAAACGAACCACCGTACTTTTAGGTCCTTTGATTAGCTTCACAGCATCATCAGTAAACCACCCCACTATGTCTTGATAAGGTTTGTCGTCACCCTGTGCCACCGCTACAATCCTATCTTTAGGATTGAGCTGCTTGCTTCTGAAGGCTGGTCCACCCACAATTAAATCTACAATCTGTACGTAATCTCCTTCATTCCTTAGCGTAGCTCCAATTCCCTCAAAAGATTGTGACATCTCTTGGTTGAAGGTAGAAGCCGTTTTGGGAATAAAGTAAGTGGTGTGAGGGTCCACACTTTCCGTAAATGAATTCATAAATTGCTGGAAAACGTCCTCACTTTTCGTTTTGTCAAAATACTTTTCCGAACGCTTATATCTCTCTTTTAAATCTTTTACTGCGGTTGTATCCTGCTTACCACTAATTTTCCAGTCTAAAAGAGTGCTTTTTATTGCTTTACGCCAAATATTATCTAATTCAGCGGATGTTTTTGCCCATGTTGCTTTTTCACGGTCGGGGCTGTAAGTTTCATCCACTTTAAAATCCATTGGTTTGTTCAATAACGAAGCCACATAAGCAAATCGTTCTTTCGCTCTTTTCCGATAAACATTATAAATCTGATACGCCGCCGTGAGGTCTCCTTCCTTCAATTGGTCATCTAATTCATAACGATATTTATCAAAACCTTCAATATCCTGAGCGGTAAAGTTCATTTTATTGAAATCTAACTCTTTGATATAGTTATCTAATATTTTAGAAGACAACGAATCATTCAAGGGAACACGGCGGTAATGGTACTGACCTAATATTTCCGTCACCAAATTCTCTACTTTTTTCTGAGTAGCAGTTGGTTGTAAATCATCAGCGGCATAACGATAAGTAGTAATATTCTGACTTTCAGAGCCGTGCGAGAAAGATTTTAACCCAAAAAACGCCAACAGCGATATTGGTAAAAGCAAAAGCAAGTATTTTGTCATATTATTTTTCATTTTTCTGAAAAGTATTAAGTCTCATGTATGAAGTACCAAGTCGAAAGAAATAGGTTTAGCTTTTTGCTCAGAAATTAAGTATTCAGAGTAAATTATTTACGATTAATCCGAGTGGTTCGCCACTGAGATTAAGATTTACGAATAAATTGTTGATAATCAGATGATAATTGCAAATCGAATCAATCGTAATTCTTAAATAATTGTGTCTTTGTACTTAATACTCAAGACTCTATACTTCAATATCTATTTCTCTATTCCTAACAATTCCACTTCAAATACTAACGCTGAATAAGGCTTGATAGTTGGACCACTACCACGAGCACCATACGCTAAGGCTTGCGGAATAAATAATTTCCACTTAGACCCTACTGGCATTAATTGTAAGGCTTCAACCCAACCAGGAATTACCCCAGTAACTGGAAACGTAATTGGTTCACCTCTCTGCACTGAACTATCAAACACTGTTCCATCAATTAAAGTACCGTGATAATGTGTTTTTACTTTATCTGATGAAGTAGGTTTGGGTCCATCTCCTGCTTTTAATATTTGATATTGTAATCCACTTGGTAACGTAATGATACCTTCTTTGGTTTTATTTTCAGCTAAAAACTTTTCTCCTGCCAAACGATTGGGTTCAAAGGCTTTGGCTTGTTCACGTTGCATATATTTTTGAATCAACTGATTTGCCTGCATATCTCCAATGGGTGTTTTCTCACCTTTCATTACTTCATTGAATCCTTTCTGTAGTAATTCGGCATTTATCTCAATATTCTGAGATTTAAAATTTTGAGCTACTAAAACTCCTAAGCCATAACTTGCTGAATCTTTCAGAGAAGTTAATCCTCCTGAAGCTGAAGATACTTCTGGAGCTGTTACTGTCACACTTTTTGTAACTACTTTATTAGCAGGTTTATTAGCGGAAGGTTTTTTAGTTTGAGCATTTGCAAAAAATGGGGCAAGAAAAGCTCCAGTACAAAGTAAAAGATTGTTTAATTTCATTTTAAATATTGAATAATGATGAACAAATAATGTATAAGTGCTAAAAAAGTATCTATTTACACAAACACATTTAAAGATAAGAACGAATATTGAGCTTACAAAATTATTCTCCACCAATGGTTTTGTTATAAATCAAAAAGCAGTCGAACCAATAAATGCCGACCGCTTTTTGAAGATTTTAAAATATCAGGAATTACTTTGGATTTTTCACCGGAGCGGAACTCGCATCTGGCTTATTATATGCCAATTCATTGTCTGGAACATCCCAATAATCTAAATAATTATAGTTGATAGTTGCCTTGGTATTTACAACACCTGCTCTATCTACAACAACCGCATTAGTACGTCCATTTTCAAGAACTCCCCAACGACGAGCATCATAAAAAGATAAACCTCTCCATGCACAAGTAACACGTCTTTCACGACGGAATTCCTCCTTTGCTTGGTCTAATGTAAGGTTTGTTCCAGCCACAGCCTTCAATCCAGCACCTTGTAAGGTACGAATAGCATCAATAATTTTCAAACCATCTTCTGCTTTACCAGTATTGATAAGTGCCTCTGCTTTCATCAATTCATTTTCTTCAAAATTTCCTGCTAATGGCAACTCATAAGCCCCCTCGGTTGTAGTACCATAAACGATAGTTCCTGCAATTCCTTTTCCTCCACTAATTACTGCAAATCGAGTATTTAGAAGTGTACCACGGCTTGCATCACCCAAAAAAGTAACCGTTTCTGTGAAGTTATTCTGAAAACGCTTGTCATCTCTTGAAAACTCTTGAATAAAACGCTCACTTAATTTGTAAGTATTTTGCCCTGCACGAGCTGAAAGCGTTTTGGCTATTACAGAACCTCCAGAAGCAGACATAAAGTCATTATCACCTGCCCCACCTGAACGACCCGTAAAAATCAAATCCGTACTTCTTACACCATTATTAGCCAACTCCAAAATAGAATTCCACTGTGCCGCAGTCATATTTTTAGTAGGGGTATTTACTAAAATGTTACGAGCTTTCATAGTATTAATGTTTCTAAGCCACATTTCAGGGGTTAAGATACCGCCTTTACCAACTTGGCAAAAACTTGGAATAATAGCCGCTAAAACACTACGATAGTCAGCAGTAGCCGTAAGTCCTCCAAGAATAGTGGCAGCTTGGTCAAAATTCTTGGTAGCTTCTTTCATGATTTCCTCTTTGGAAACATATTTGTTATTTGTTTCTCTGACTTTATCATTGATAAGTCCTGCGTAATACATAGAACCTATACGAGAATAAGCAAACCCTTTCCACCAATAAGCCCAAGCCTTGAGTGTTTTTTTCTTAACGTCTGCATCACCCGAGAATTTG
>JALONS010000360.1 GCA_025454855.1 Arcicella sp. | reverse complement strand
GGAGAGGGGGGCATTCTATCCCATTTTTCTCCCCTCTCCATCGGAGAGGGGCAGGGGTGAGGTTTTGACTTTAGAAAAATTATAACCTAATAATTTAACACTCATACACTTTCAACTCATAAACTCATAAACTTTTCTCACACTGGTTTCTCAATAATAAAATTGTGGTTCGTGTAAATACAAATATCCGCCGCAATAGTTAATCCTTCTCTTACTATTTCTTCGGCAGTAAGGTGAGTGGCGTGTTTTTTCATCGCCAAAGCCGCCGATAAAGCATAATTACTACCCGAACCAATGGCAGCGATGCCATTTTCTGGTTCAAGAACATCACCCGTTCCTGAAATAATGAGTGCTTCTTCTTTGTTTGCCACAATCATCATGGCTTCTAATTTACGGAGGTAACGGTCGGTTCGCCAATCTTTGGCTAACTCAATACTCGCACGTTTCATATTACCACCAAAAGCACTCAATTTTTCTTCAAAACGCTCTAAAAGTGTAAAAGCATCAGCCGTTGAACCAGCGAAACCCGTCACGATTTTACCATCCAACATTTTTCTAATCTTTCTTACGTGATTTTTGGCAACAGTTGCCCCCATCGTTGCCTGTCCGTCTGCTCCAATTGCTACTTCACCATTATGTACTACCGCCAATACGGTTGTTGATTTAATTTTTTCCATTTGATTATTGAATTTTTGCAAAGATATTAGGTAAATATTACATTTGATTTCCTTTCTATCCTCAGTTATGCTTAAATTGTTGAAGTTTGGGTTGTAAGGTCGTAGAAGCCTCCCATTTTCTGAATAGTCTTATCAATTATTTACCGAATATCCATGCAAAAAACTATCATCACTTTAAGTCTAATGCTCATGATGACTTATTCCTTCGCTCAACAGGAAATGCCCCTGTATTCTAAAGAAATTCCTAATTACAAACCTGTTCCAAACACTCAAAAATCAGAAACGGATAAAAATGGAATTCTTAGAATTTCAGAAGTAACCGTTCCTACCTTGACGGTGTATCCAGCGGCTAAAGGAAAAGCCAACGGAACGGCAGTAATTATTTGTCCAGGAGGAGGTTATTGGATTTTAGCGGCATCGCACGAGGGGTCGGATGTAGCCAAAGAGTTTAATAAAATGGGTGTAACAGCCTTCGTACTAAAATATAGAATACCCAACGAAAAAGCCCAAGTTGATAAAACTATTGCTCCGCTACAAGATGCCCAACAAGCCATTAGAATCGTCAGAAAAGAGGCTATCAAATACGGAATTAATCCTAATAAAATTGGCATTATGGGTTTTTCAGCGGGTGGACATTTAGCGGCAACAGCTTCCACACACTTTGCAAAACCCGTTGGAGAAAATGCCGATGAAACTAATGTACGCCCCGATTTTTCTATTTTGGTATATTCCGTAATTAGTTTCAAAGAATTTGGTCATCGTGGTTCTGCCAACCAATTAATCGGTAAGAATCCTTCTCCAGAATTGGTAGAATTATATTCAAACGAAACCCAAGTGACCAAAGATACACCACCTGCCATTTTGATTCATGCGGGGGATGATTTAGCCGTTCCCGTTAAAAACTCTTTGGCATACTATGAAGCCTGTCAAAAAAATGCGATACCTTCAGCAATGGTCATTTATCCCAAAGGTGGACACGGTTTTGGTATGAATAATAAAACCACTAAAGATAAATGGATGAACAGTGTACAAAATTGGATGGAGTCTTTAGGATTTTGAGGTACCAGTTTTTGACAAGACCTTGAAATTAGTAAAATCGCTGTTAATTGATTAGCTGGTGGACAAGATATAATGATAATCCCAATAATATTTCATTAAATGCTTTCTGTTATACAAAAAAATCATCCTGATAAAACCGCCATCATTGCTGATGGAAAATCATATACTTATGCCACTTTAGCGAATGAGTCAAAACAGTTTGCCAGTTTTTTACTCGATAAACAATCCGATTTGAACGAAGCAAGAGTAGCTTTCATGGTTACGGCTGGTTTTGACTACGTTAAAACACAATGGGCTATTTGGCAAGCTGGCGGCGTAGCTGTTCCGCTTTGTACAACTCACCCACTTTCGTCTTTGACCTACGTTATTGAAGATACACAAGCTGAAATCATTGTAGTTTCTCCAATATTTGAGGTTATCCTAAAAGATTTGGCTATTGCTAAAAATATCCGTTTCATTGTTTTGGAGAATATTGATAAGCCAGATATTCAAGCATTACCTCAAATAACTTCGGGAAGACGGGCGATGATACTCTACACAAGTGGTACTACTAATTTACCCAAAGGAGTAGTTACTACGCACGCCAATATTGAAGCTCAGGTTAGTACGCTCATTCAGGCATGGGAGTATTCTGAAAACGACCATATTTTGTGTATTCTTCCCTTACATCACGTTCACGGAATTATCAATGTGGTGTCATGTACCCTTTGGGCGGGTGGTACAGTTGAGTTTCTGCCGAGTTTCTCTGCCGATGAGGTTTTTAACTGGATAAAAAGTGTGGCAAACTCTGAAAGAAATGGCGTTTTTATGGCTGTTCCTACCATTTATTTTAAGTTAATTGCCCATTTTGAGCATCTCCCCGCAAGTGAACAAGAACAATTAACCGCAAAAATGAAAACTTTTAGATTAATGGTTTCAGGGTCGGCGGCATTGCCTGTTTCTGTAATGGAAAAATGGGAAGTCATTAGTGGACATCGACTTTTGGAACGGTATGGTATGACCGAAATAGGTATGGCAATTAGTAATCCTTATCAGGGAGAACGGAGAGCGGGGCATATAGGACAGGCTCTGAAAGGCGTTTCGGTGCGTTTAGTCGATGAACAAAATAAAGAAGTAGCTACGGGAGAAGCGGGCGAAATTCAGATAAAAGGAGCTAATGTTTTTCAAGAATATTGGCAAAAACCCGCTGCTACTAAAGATACTTTTACAGACGAAGGTTGGTTCAAAACGGGTGATGTAGCGGTTTTGGAAGATAGTTATTACAGAATATTAGGGCGTAGTTCGATTGATATTATAAAATCAGGAGGATATAAAATTTCCGCTCTTGAGATTGAGGAAGTACTCAGAACTTACCCCAATGTTAAAGATTGCAGCGTGGTAGGAATTGACAACGAAGAGTGGGGCGAATTAGTGGCAGCAGCAATCGTAAGTGATGATATTCACTTAGATACACAGGCATTAAACAAGTGGATGCGAGAAAAAATGCCAACCTACAAAGTACCAAGACTTTATAAAATTGTAGAAGAACTCCCCAGAAATGCCATGGGAAAAGTAACTAAAAACGATTTGAAAAAGATGTTTTAATATCAACAACTTGAGTTTTAAAAAACCACTAAATAGATGTTAATTAAAGGAGTCGCTCTGTTATCAGGGTGTTATATTTTAGGTCAATTATTAGGCGAAACGTTGGGTAGGTTTCTTAATATTGATGCCAACGTGGGTGGTGTAGGATTTGCCATGATTCTCCTGATTTTTTCTCAAAATTGGTTGGAGAAAAAAGGGGAATTTCATGCTGAAATGGAAAGTGGTATTTTGTATTGGAGTAAAATGTACATTCCAGTTATCGTGGCGATGTCGGCAATTCAAAATGTTCGGGTTGCTCTTTCCAGTGGTTTGATTGCCGTTTTAGCAGGCATTATACCAGTTACCGTTTGCCTACTGATGTTACCAATCATTTCAAAACTTGCTCCCAAAGACCTCCACTGATGGAATATATCACTAATTTATTAGTCAAAAACGGCTTAGTATTCGCCTTTTTAATAACGGGTATGTTGATACTGTCGGCAGATTTTTTGTCAAAAAAAATGACAAAAAACAAAATTCCAGGGTCTGCAATTGCCATTTTTTTAGGTTTGGTCATTGCGTACATTGGTGGAATGCTCACGGGTGGCAACAAAGGAATTGCCGACATTAAACAATTTTCTGGATTTGAAATAATGGGAGGAGCCATGTTCCGAGACTTCGCCATTGTGTCCACTGCAATGGGTGTAAGTTTTGGCGTTGTCAAAAAAACGGGCTTGGCGGGTGTTATTT
>JALONS010000086.1 GCA_025454855.1 Arcicella sp. | reverse complement strand
CCACTGATGTCTGTATATTTTATCACAATATTTATACAAAATATCGTGTTGGTTTGTCCCAAAAATTTGATAATCAAATTATCCTAATAATGTTTAATGTAAAAATTATTTAGAAATGCAAAAAATAAAACTATTTTAATCATTTTTTCATTATGTGGTAAATTTTAGATAGAAGCCTCATAACGCCCTAACCAAATTAAAATCATCCGCCGTCAATTCAATATTCAAATGCCTCCCACCCGCTTTTTCGATACATTCGATGTAAAAGATTTTGTCGGGGGTGATGGTGAGTTTAGGAATTACAAAAATGGACTTAACCTTTTGTTTTTCAGCTACTTTTATCGTTTCATTACCCGTTTGGTGGAGGCTTTTTACTTCTAATTCTTGGTAAGAAGTTCGCCTTACTTTTTCACGGTCTTTCACGTACATTTTGATAAAATTTACCTCGTAGGGAATAAAAGAATTATTCTCAATGGAGAACGATAGATACAGCAAATCATTTTTGTAATAAATGCCATTTGCGCCAAAATTTACCTTGTAGCGGTGCATAGATAAATGCTTGATGTACGCCCTTTTTTCATAGACTTTATTGGCTTGAAATTGCACTTCCGAAAGGTCTTTTTCTTCCAAGGCTTCCATCGTTTTCAATAGTCCATTTTTCTCGGCATAATTCAAATCTGCCTCACGATTAGAAGCAATATTGATGGATAATTTGGCAGGATTTAGCTTGAAATTTACCAAGAAAGAATAATACCCACCCGTATCGTCAATGACGGTGAGCGTAGTTTCTTCGGTGAAAATATCCGTAGCTTTCACCCGAATAATGTTTTCGATATTATCGGCTTTGTCCACAATCACGGAGGCATTACCCACGTCCACATACACCACCTTTGAGGGGAAAATAATGTGCGTAGTTTTGTTGGTCGTGATGTCAATGTTGTATGAACCTTTGATGGCATTATCCCGAATCGGAATCATGTATTTACCCGTTTCGAGACTGTCTTTATTTTGACTCAATACGAAGAATGGCAACAAAGTAAGGATAAGGATTTTAGGAAGCATGGCGTTGGATTTATTCGTTAATTTTTAAAAGCACTTTCTGCCCAGCCTTCAAATGGATTTTCACTTCGCCCAATTTTTGGGAAGCAAAAGTCATCAAACCCACCGTGGCGGCATTGGTCAAACCTTTGCCCAAATTAGAAACAATTTGCTCCCCTGCGGACTGGTAGCCGTTATTGATGGTTGTTCCTGCAGCATTAATGCCCATTAAAGACGTTTGCGTAGCATTTTGAAGAGCCGCTCGTTGGGCATCGTTAGAGGGACTCAAAGGTACGCTGATACCTACCTGATAATCAAGGTCATAGACAGATATTTGGATTGGAATAATTTTGTTATCAACCCCAACGGTATTAATCTGAATCAACAGCCGATTGCCATTGAGCGAACAAATACCCGACAGAAAATTGTTTTTGGGAATCATAATTCCCTTTACATTCAGGTCTTTCAGTAATCTAATTTTCACCATCGAACCATTTTGTACGGTTTGATTATCATGGATTTCTGCGGGAATAGTCTCGAATCGTAAATCGGCAACGGCTTTCATTTCACCCCGAAAACCGTAAAACCCTACTTTTTTAGAAACAATAATGGGTAATGAACTGGTATCAGCATTGGCGGACAACAAACCATTTTTCAAATATTGTTCCCCACCATTTTTAGCTTTTAACCATTTCGCTACTTTCTGGCGGTCACTTTCGTAATTAGTTGGATAAGTAGAACGACTATTAGTTTGTCCAATGGATTGATTTTTTCCTAAATTTTTCCGTTCGCTATTCAAGCGGATATTTTCATTTTGCAATTGGACCACCTTATTTTTAAACTCATATTCATTTAAAATATCTTGTCGGGCAGCTTGTCGGCGACTGTACATTTCTTCGGGTGTGCGTACCTGTGTGAGATTTCCATTATTGCCCTCAAATGGTTTTTGAGCGTAAGGGTCAGTTTTTGCGATGGGAGTTTGGTTACTGATAGTTGGTTTTCCAGCTACCAATTCAGTAAAATTATTGGTCAAAGAAGAATCTCTAAAACTAAAAGTAGATTCTGTTTTAGTGTTATTAGATTCGTTGTAAATCTTGGCTTTGTTCTCTAAGGTTTTGGCATCTACTTTCGCCTCGGGAAGTTTGGTTTCAAAAGTTTTTAACTTAGTTTTTTCAGTAATTTCTTCCGAATTATCATCCACCAAAACGTAATATAAAATATTGCCGAGCAACAGAATCAAGACTGGAATAATCACGAATTTCCCCGAAGGACTTTTGAGAAATCCTTTGGCAAATTCAGCAAAAGAGGGTGCGGTTGCGTTCATCATCTAATTTGAAAATTTGGAGATTTGTCAATTTGAAAATGGTTTTACGATGATTCAAAATAGGGTAATTAAATTCAGAATTAAATCAAATAATAAATAGCCTAAAACAAGGTAGAAAGCAATTTTTAGGACTTTTCTGGTTTTCTGAACGCCCCATTTGGTTTCAAAATCTCCGAAGGTCTTTGCCAATTTATCCACGTAAATATTCTCTCCTGGTTTAAAATTTATGCGTGCTTTTTGCCAATTCCATTTCCTTTCCATAGCCTTAATTTTTGATGATGGGATTCTCTAATAGTTCGTAATTGGTAATGATAAATCCGTGCGGATTATGTTCTGACCGTGAAGCTCGTTCCAATAAACATTTACTTTTGAAAGCCCTCACAACACGTTGCGAAGCCCTTGATTGATATTGTTTTCCGTAGTAAAAAGCCTCGTGTGGATAGACTTGCATATTGACTTTTACAGAATCCGTAAAGAGATATTGGACAATATTTTGAGCAATAATATCTCGATAATATCCCGATTCTATGAAGCGTTTATACAAGGCTTCCGCTCCTTTGTCTGCCATGTATAACGCTCTCCCTTCCACATTTGACCTGATTTGTTCAAAATCGGGTGAGTTATCGAAAAAATATTCATTGAATTTCAGCACGTGGTCTTTGGCTTCCACCAATCGGTTTTCTTTGACCGATGCCGTTCTTGCCATCATGGTCTCGCCACCATTCAAAATATAAATTCTATCTTGTGATTTAGTGATTTCTTGCATGGCAAAAAATACGAATCCAGCCGTAGTGAATAAGCAAAAAAGCATAATCCCGTACATTAAAAACTGTGATTGACGATGCCTTTTTTCAAGGTCAAAAACGTTTTGAAATCCCATTTTTTGGAATGAAAGAGGATTATTTGAGGATATTTTGCCAAGAGATTCTAACATAATATTGGGGGTTTGGGGTTGGAATTTAGGCATTATGGTTTTGTGCATATTTATTTGATAATGAGTTGGTAGAGCTAATATTTGATAGATTTTCTCACTAACCTTAACCCCTAAAACCTAACCCCCAACCCCTATTTTACTGGTTGATTGGCTTGTTCAGTTACTCGCCCGTTTTGATTGGATTCTGATTTATTCCCTCCCGTAACATTTTGCAACATATTTAGTCCCGCTTTTCCTGCTGAACCCGCTTTGCCACCCAAGTATGCAGCCACAACCGAAATCGGTGAGGTACTCATACCCATTGCGTTTGAACCCATCGCACCTGCACCACCCGCAATAATCAAATTGGCTAAGTCGGGGACTTTGAAAAACCCGAATACGCCCGTAATGTAAAGGATGATTAACGCCATGTTGATTTGAATTTCGTCCATATTGGTTTTGTCCACCATCGAGTTTGAAAGTTTCAAGAGAATGAACATAAACGTATTAGCAATGGGCAGCCACAACGAAACATTGATATAATTACTCAGCCAACCTTTCCAAGAATCAGAGAAGATTTCAAAGGCTGAAAACGCAATGGCAATCGGTCCGATGAGTTTCAAAATCAGTAAGTACAGAAGCCTTATTGTGGATAGAAAAACGTAACCAAAAATCAAAAGAATAAAAGCCAACCACCGCACAGCGTACTGAATAGCCCCTAATAATTTTGCTCCAACCCATTCCGCTCCGCCCGAAATAGTGTCCCAAAAACCATTATTGGGGCTTTCTTCAATAGGCGTTTTTCGCTTCATTATTCTTATCAATCGTTTGAGCATTGGCTTCGTCCAGTTCAACCAAAGCCGTTATCATGGTGGATTTGCCACCATTTACATAACCCACTACGGTTTCATTGACGAGATTCAAAGTGGCATCAATTCCTCCCATGAATACTAAATAGAATTTCAACAACAGAGCAAAACCGATGGGACGAAGCATTCCGTAAATGTCCAAAGGTTCGTTCATGCCCCACACCCGATAGACTCGGCGAGCAACCATCAAAAGCATTCCCAATGCCACAATATTGATACCCGTATTGATAAAAATAGAGGTACTACCCTCTAATTGTTCTCCGATGGCTTGGAGATTTTTGTCGTAACCTTCTATAAATCCAGCCATTTTTTTATTTTTTAGGAGCAAAATATTCTTTACCAAAAGTATATTCAGAACCTCGATTTCGCCTTTCTTTGGAAGTGGATTCAATTCGTTTTCCGAAGGCTACCACTTCTTTATACAGGTTTTCAGAATTATTAGCGATTTGTTCCAAAGTAGCAATACGGTCTTTATCGGTCATGCGATATTTGGAAGCCAACGTAACCATAGGTAGTTCTTTATCCGATTTCTGACTGGCAGAGATTTTGAAATTAGTTAGCTTATTTTTGGCATAAATCTTTTCGAGGTCAGTCAAATATTTGTCATTATCAACGGCACTGAGATAAAAATTAGCAACTTCTATTACTTTCGTACAAAACGTTTTTGCATTTTCATTGAAAGGATGATTTTTTACAGCACTGCTGGGCGTAAAGAGAAATTTCTCTTGTTCTGCCATTAACTTAAAAGTGGCTTCGGAATAAGCTGCCATTTTTGAAACGCTTTGATTTACTTCGTCCAAAGTACCATTGGCTTGGTCGAGTTTGTCATGCGTGTCGGCATCCGAGACATCATCTGGTCCAAACAGACCGCCTAATAAATCTCCGATGATGGGAATAGATTTTACCACACCTTTTAAAATGGACTTTGCCGTAGAGAAAAATTCTGACTGATTAGCATTGAATTTATCCATCAATTGCTGTTGCATTTTAGCAAAATTATCAGCACCAGCTTGGGCAGGATTTACGCCAGCCGCCTTTAATAATGCCGCCATATCATCATTAGTGGGAGTTTGCCCATTGGTATATTTTCCTGCCAATTCTTTCAAGGCATCATCCACTTCTTTGTTGCCCGTTTGTCCATAAAGTGGGCTAAATGTTAGAAAGAGAAAAAAAATCAAAATTGCTTTCATGATTTTATAAAGTAAGGATTATAATTGACTGTATATAAGAAACTTAACCATCTATTGTTTCCGCTTCATTATTGATCAAATACAACGACTTTCGCTTTTGTTTTACCATTATCTGCACGGCTTCTCGCACGCCACATTGATACTTTTTGCGAATTTCGTTCAGTTCAAATTGCTCCGTTTTATTGGTAGTATAAAGCCAATATTTCTCTGGACACACTTCTAATCCATACACTGCACAAAAAATGCTACTGAAACTGATAAAAAACTCTTTATAAACCCGTCCTTTCATATTGTTCATATTGATAGATTTTACCAAAGAAATTTCAGAAGGACTTAATCCCAACATTTCCTGCACGAAACCCATTTGGGATTCATAATTCTTTTGGTCAAGTAGGATTTTAATGGCTGAATTACTCAAAATCGTATCTTTCACCACGTGATTATCCACCAAATCATTCAACTCTTGCGTAACCGTAATAATACTCCCGTTATGCTTTCTGAGCGTTTTGTAGCACCATTTTAAAAACCCTTGCATTGCGGGAGTCATCAAGGCTTTCCATGCTTCTTCGATAATCAAAAACTTGAATTTTTGCGGGTCAGTATAGAGTTGTCGTACAAATTGCGACATAATCATAATGGTCGTTACGGAGAATAAAATTTGTTCGTCTTTGATGTTGTCAAACTCGAAAACTACAAACTTTCTTTGGTACAAATTACCGTACATTTTACTGTTTAGTAAGTAGCCATATTCGCCGCCCGTTTTGAAAGGGGTAAGGGTCAAAAGGAAATTTTTGAGGTCAAAATCCTGTTCTCTGATGTCCTTCGCTTGGATATATTCCACCGCAAAAATGGTTTCTACATATTCATAAAAAGCATCAAAACTGAGGGCGTAATTCTTGTTTGCTTTATGCAATTTTTCGGAATAAGCGTAAAATTCTTTCAACATGGCGGATAGAATTACGTCCTCCGTGCGGGTAGTGGGCTTGTCGGTTTCCTTACGCCAAATCGAACACAAAATGGTCAGTAAAGTATTTTTGATGGAATTTTCTTCATCGTCCTGAAACTCCGTAAAGTCGCTGAGGAAGAAGGGATTAAACCCAAAATTTGAGCCTTTTTCGTAAGTGATATACGCCCCATTTTCATACGAACAATTATTGCGGTAAGAATGCCCAACATCCACCACCGTTACATAATTCCCCTGTGCGTACAATTGATTGGTCATATCATTCGTAAAAAATGATTTTCCAGACCCCGAAGGACCAATCACAAAGCCGTTTCGATTAGCAATCAAACCCTTAATCATGGGTTCAATGAACATATCCATCAGTAGCGGTTTACCCGTCCTGTCCGTTACCCGCATACCTACGGGTTGGGTACTTTCGGCATAAATTCCTTCAAAATTTAGGAAGCAAGAAAGCGTATCAGCATAGTTCAAAATAAAACAATCATCGGGAATATAGCCCGCATTGGAAGGCATGGCAGTCCAGAAATAACCTGGACCATTTAAGGTTCGCATTTCTACTTTTCTGAAACCAATTTCCGACAAAGCTGTGGACACTAAACCCGCATTGTTTTCTAACTTATGAGCTTCATTTTCCCAAATAATCAAAGAGCCGTGAAATTGAATGGGTTGTAGATTTTCTTCCAAAATGTTCTTTAAAAAAGCTCCTTGCGTACTGGCATTCAAAGCGTTAGCTTGTGAATAAAAAGCCAAAGAAGATTTTTCATTAATTCCTTTTTGCAGTTTTTTGATAACTAATTCCTTGTCCACCGTCTTAAAACCCTGACTATACAAATGGTTACAATTTAAACCCATAGCAATTGGAAAGACTGCAGACAGATGAAAATTGGAAGATTTGGTACTCAATTTATTATGCCGATAAGCCGTTGAAATATGCGTAGGAAAATCCTCCATGTCCTGCAAAGGAAACACCGCCACATTCTTTGCTCCAACCTTGAAGTCTTTAGTATAATCGTGGTTGGCAATGTGTTTATCCATAAAAGATAAATTGCCAAAGTGGGAATAGAGTGATAATTCGTTTTCATATTGGCTTAATTTCTGGGCATTCAAAGGTAGTTTTGAACTTTTCAGTGAACCATAATTTAGGATGTCAATAAGATTGTTTTGCAAAATGGTGGCAATAAATCCATTGGCATCTAAGGCTAAACTTTTCACGTATTTTCTATCTTTCAGCACCGCTGGTACATTTCCATTTCGATTAAAAATAGCGATATTGCTTTGATTGTCAGGCTTATAGATTTTCGTAATGGTCAAAAAACATTTATGATTGAGAAAAGGACGATTATAAAACATCATATCAGTTGAGATTTCCAATAATTCGTTTCCCCCTTTCGCTTCCGCCCGTGAATATTTTGCTAAATAAAACCAATCTAATTTTTGAACCACATACCCAGCGGGTAACATACTTAAAGCCCGTGTCCACAAATCAATCAAGCTGTCAAATTCATTGTCTCGCAAGGAATACACGGGCGGTAACTTCAACTCGTATGTGTAGGAAATATCCCCGTTATGAGACAGTTGCAAACCATCTTCAAGGATTTCGTAAGGATGAAGTTCTGAAAATTGAGACATGAATTTATTGAATGATTAATGCTTTACTTACTGATATTCTTAGGCGTGAATCCTCTCATTTTCAAATCAATAAGCCCTTTACTACCATATTTTTTATTTCGATAAATGAAATAAGCAATGCCTCCAACCATTGAAACAATACTGTAAATAATCCATAAAACGATGGGAAGACCAAACACATATAACAACAGAATACTAAGAAAATCCACAATGATAAAAATGGCACAATACAGCAAATGTTGCCCCTTTAAACCCTTAAATTCGAGCGGTGCGTTGGCTCCACGATTGATTTCAAACTTTCTCATATTATCCCAAAGCGGAGAAGAACGCTTTTAAAACAGTAGCCGCCACAATCAAAAATAAAGCCGCACCGAACCAAGCCATAGCCGCTTTACCCGTATCTTGGTCGCCGTGTTGCCATTTAGAAAACACCCTGAAAGCCCCGTAAATTGCTAAACAGCCCGCTACGGCATAAATCAGATTGACCAATTTAGTATAAAAATTATTGACCAAATCGGTTGCTTTGGCAATACCAGCGGTTGGGTCAGAATTTCCTTGGGCGTGAGTATTGACAATCACTAAACCCACAAGCAAAAACGTAAACGTTAAAGATTTTAAGTTCATATGGACAAAAATTAATTGTGTTTTTTGGGACTTCGAGTTGCTGAATCATTGATAGATTGATTGAGAAAAACTCGTTTAATATCTTCTTGACTTGACATCACAATACCGTTTTCTTGCTCAGCTTGCAGATTAAAAGAAACCACTTCAAAATCATCATCAACAATGGCGGTGGGCGTAGTATTTTGATTGACATAATCATCACTTGTACTCTCCACGATTTCAGCATTTTTGTCAATCACAAGCTCTTTATCTCTCGAAAAAGCTGAGTAGTCATCATAATTTTCAAAAGATGAATCTGATTTTTTTGCATCGTCAGCACCTGTGGGAGAAAAATATTTTACCGACTCTTCTGTTTTAAAATCCTCCATTTCTTGATGAATATTCGTAGAAACAGATTGATTATATTTGTAGAAAATGAACCCTAACGAGCAAAGTATTACCAGCAATAACTGCGTAAGTACAGAGGTTAAAGAAATCATATTTATTATTACCATCATTATAAAGAAAATTAGTTGTTCAAAATTAATTCAAATTTATAAATTTTATAAATAAAGATTAATAAGATAAGGATGAACTCTTGAAAAGGGAGGACTAAAACTAATTCTTTTGAAACAAGGAATATGAAAATTAGTTTTTCATACATTCCGTTTAAAATTCATAAAGATTCAGCTTTATAAATAATAATAATTTTGAAAGGAATTATAACAAGAAATATGTATCTTTGAATAAAGATACATGAGAGAGTAAAATGCAAATTACGGGAGCAGATATTATTAAATTTTTGGTTGCTGTGGGCTTTTTAGCGTATGGATATGACCAATATTTTATCTATCATCATGTGACAATTTCGATAGTTTGTGTTCTTGCTGTGTTATTCATTTTTCCACTTACGCATCGTTTGCTCATAGAGAAGCCTTTGAATGTTTACTTCTCTGCCAATGCCAAATTCTTTATAATTCTGATACTTTTATTGGTGATTGGTATGCTGCAAAAGAGACCTTAGATTTTCTTACTTTGGTTCTTGTTCAAAAAATAAGGGGATGTAAACTGTACTGTCAGCTTTGATAATGCCTTCTGTGGAAGCCCTCATTTGATTCTTTAATTTCCTCGTAACTTTTATCAGTAAATATTTCCCTTTGGGTAATCCATTGGGATTAGTGATTCTTTTAGAATCTTTGATAAAGTCCTCAAAATCAGACACATTATCAAATTTTTGCAACATTGTATTAACCTTCAGATATTTCTCTTTTCGCTCCAAACTACCGTAATAATTTCGATACATAAACAAGAAAACAACTGTAAAAAAGAGGATAGCCGCCACTCCAAATCTTCCTAAACCCAAAGCAAAAGCTGACCAAAAGCTATTTACTTGAAAAGTTTGTGTTGATTGAGTAATTGACTTTTTCAAATCACTCATCTCACATAAAAGACAGGTCAAAGAATCATCAGGGACGATGCCGTACTTAGCGGTATATGCTCCTCGGATTCTAAGTATTTCTTCTTTGCTCAGTATAGTTTCGTTAGACTTCATAATCTATCTAATTCTTTTCGGAGGGTCATTTTATGGATGAAATCATAATCATTAAAACCACAACCAAACTTAATTTTATTGAGTATTTCAGAGCCTACTGAACTGTCCGTATCGAAATTTCCAAAACGATTCATAGCTAAACCCTCTTTTTGACAATATATTGACAATTCAGCGAGTGATTCAGGCGTATCATTCTTGAAAGTCCAATCATTTGCCCATACACAGACAGTAATCTTTCTATTCAGTGCCAAAACTACATTTTTGAGGAAGTCAGTACAGGGAATAAAAGAAGTTCCTCCCGCCACCACGACATTGACAATTATTTCAATTTCAAAATTTTGTGCAAAATCTTGAAATAAATCACTGGAATAATCAAGCGAAACCAAAGCAGGAAATTGACCACTCTCGGAAGCTCCAAAATCAATGTAAATAATATCTGCCTCAACTTTTGAAAAATACTCCAATGAACGAAGTAATTTATCCCGCTGGAACTTCTGATTTTTATCCATCAAATTCACATGAGCGATGGTTAAAAATTTACATTGCCTATCAGTAGTCAAGTTTAAAATATCTCCATCAGCGAATAGTATTTTATCAAGATTTTCAATTCCTTCATTCGAATCTTTTTGATGTTTTAATGCCAAAAGATATGTAAGCATTGACTTACCAACGCCTCCTTTATTTTGCATAATAAAATTAATCTGTTTCATATTGTGATTTCCGAATAGTTACGATTTCTTGATTGTGATTGATGCTTTTAGGCTCTTTAAATTCAAAATTTTGGGGGCTACTGGTGGTTGATTTTTCTATATTTTCTAAGGCTATATTTTCAGCAGAAGGTGAAATGTGATTGCCACTTTTTGATTTCTCCATTAATCTTTTTCGCATGATTTTACTACGAATATATCGTATAGAATCGTTGGCTATAGATGTCCTTAATTCTGCATTGATTTTACGGGTAATGTCGATTGATAGGTAAGTGCTATCTGTAAACCACGCTTGATAGTAGTCGAATAATTTTAGGTATCTATTTCGATTAGAATTTTCAAAAGCAACGATTAAATCAGATTTTTCTATGCTCATAGTGAAAAATTTTTCAAAAATAGCAAAATTAAATTTATATTATTTATAAATTTAATAAAATTATTATAAACTTGTATATTATTACTCAGATATTACTCACTTATTACTCAGATGTTACTCATTTACTACTCAGATATTACTACGTTATTACTAACTTAGTCTCAAAGGAGATTAAAGTGTTGTAAATCAGCAATTTATTAGAATATTTTGTATTTATTCCCTAAAAGTTAGTTAATAAAAAAGAATAGCTCAATAGGCAAGCGGTGTTATTGTTATCACAATAACGGCTCACAAGTTCGCCCCGCTTGTTTTATAGCGTCAATTGAATTTATTTAAAATATAAATTAAATTGCTTGATTTTTGAAAATATGGCAGCTCCCAAAAAAGAAGATAAAGAAAAATATCAAAAGGCTATCCGAGTGAAGTTATTGGAATCGGAACGTACTCAATTAGAAAAATTAGTCATGGAGTCGGGGCGTACAATTTCGGAAGTAATTAGAGAATTAATTATGAATGGTTTGATTGTACCAAGGTTTTCGGAGTCGGATTTGCAGATAATTTTATCCCTAACGGGTATTGCCCGAAACCTCAATCAGATAACTCACCAAATTCATTTGGGGAATAATTTGAAGATTGAAGGAGACTTAAATATTCTCATTCAATTCATCACGGAACTAAAAACTAATTATCAAAAAAGTTATCATGATAGGTAAAATTAACCCTGCTGGCGGTTCATTTAAAAGTGCTGTGGAGTACAGTATTCGTGCAAGAGATACGCAGGAACGAAAAGATAATTTGGTGGTTTTATGTAGCAATATGGGGACTTTGAACCCAAAAGAAATAATTGAAGATTTCCAAGAACAGGTTAAATTGAACAGTAAAGTAAAAAAGCCCGTTTTTCATACTTTTTTGAGTTTTCATTTTGAGTTTTCATAAAGACGATTCTGAAAAATTAGATAAGGAAATTTTAATGAAAATTGTAATGGATTATGCCAAAGAAATGCGACTGACGAATACTCAATTTGTTGCTTTTTTACATACCGATACCCAGCATCCGCACATTCATTTACTGGCAAATCGGATTACGAAAAATGGTACTCGTTACCACGATTCAATGGAAGGTTATCGTGGAAAACAGGCTTGTCAAAAAATAACGGCAAAGTACCAATTAACTCCCGCCGACCATTTGACCAGTAAATATGGTTATGATGAAACTATCGTCAAAGGAACAAAATATGATTTGAATCCAAAAGAGAATTTCAAGAAGCGACTGAAACCCATTATTAATCAATTGATTAAAAATTCACAATTACTGGATGATTTTGCCGAGAGTATTAAAGGATTAGGGGTTGAAATGAAAATTAAACAAGATGCCGAGGGGAAAAATGTTGGAGTTTCATTTGGAGAAAAGCATGAGGATGGAACGTGGATGTGGGTAAAAGGAAGTGAAATTGACCGTCAATTCTCAGCCAGAAATCTAACGAATCTAATAGAAAATAAATACGAATATCAGAGTCAAAGCGTTGATAATGAAAAGGTTGAACAAGATTATTTTTTTGAACACGAAGAATTTGATGATACTCTTTTCAATGGTATCATCTCCGAAGATGGCAGTTCAATCAAAGCTATGATTGATGAAATGAAAGCGAGAAATAAAGACAAGACAATTTCAAGGGCGATGAATCGAAAATTCCGTAAAAAGCTCTAATAATTGAGCGGGAATTAAGACTTCATTTTTAGGGTTTTTCAAGATTTTATCTATTTCAGATACATTATTGATAGACTTGAAAAGTGCTTCAATTTTTAATTTCGTTTCTTCAAAAGAATCACTTTTAATTTTATCTTGTTGAAAATCAATTTCCTCCGTCTCATAATTCAAAAACCCATAAAATTGGGTATCGGGTAATTGATGAATTTTAGCCAAGAAATTTCCTTTTTCATCATAAGCAGCTTGTTCTTTCCAATAGATTACCATGTTGCGAGAGCGTTTAAATATTAAAATAAATTGTAAAACTATTTACTCGAACAATCCAAGTAAAAACGTTTTTATAAATAGAAGGACGAAAGCACGATTTTACAGGACTAAATTCCAAACCTTTTATGAATCACTTAAACAAAATAATCGTCAAACCGTTAGTAATTCACCAAGCAGGAGATATTTCTATCTCAGTCGGACGAACTTTTGATAATGAAGTTATCAATCTTTTAAAACGAACCACCTATGGCACGAAAGGACCAAAGTATCAACATACAGGTCAAGAAGTAAAGTTAGCTAACCTGAAAAGT
Source organism: Arcicella sp. (assembly GCA_025454855.1). Lineage (GTDB taxonomy): Bacteria > Bacteroidota > Bacteroidia > Cytophagales > Spirosomataceae > Arcicella. Next base: position 1,101 of record JALONS010000086.1, on the reverse strand, counting down.
CCCATCTTTTTTAGGTTAAAAAATAAAGAACAAACTATTGGTTTTTATTGTCTTTGCGAGCGTGAAGTAGTAGTAGGAAAAGAGAAAATGCTTGGATATTACGGACGATATTTAGCGGTTGACATTCATTTTCAAGGTAATGATTATGGAACATTACTTAAAAAAGTAGCCATTGAATACATTGAATCCAATAGTGAGAGTCCCTCAATTTTATATTCCTACATCGAAGAGAATAATACTCGTTCCCTGAATATTTCTAAATCATTAGGTTTTGAATCAATCTCAACCCTTGAAACTATTATTTTCTCACGCCTATATCCCAAAGAAAGTAAAAACGTTCATCGTTTAAACCACTCAGAAATTCCCACTATTTTATTCAAACTGGAATCCCAAAATTCAACCACAATTCTTAGAACTTTTGAGAACATTAATTACCAAGATAACTACTTCGTTATTAAAGTGAATGACGTAACAGTAGCAGCTTTACAAGCTAATCCTACACGTTGGAAAATCAAGGAGATGGATGGAATGAGCGGTAAAATCTTACTTAAAATTTTGCCTCATATTCCGATAGTGAAAAGATTGATTAATCCCGATAAGTATGATTTTTTAGCCATTGAGGGGATTTTTATAGAGAATGATTACGAAGAATATTTGTACGATTTACTTGAAGGAGTGTTGCATCACTTTAATATGACCTCAGCATTAATTCAGTTGGATTGTAAATCTCCTTTTCTGAAATTATTTAAAGAAAAAAAGAATTTAGGATTACTTAATTCACTTAAAAAAGACGTAAATACTCACGTAATGATTAAAACAATAAATTATGATAAGTCCATTATCAAAGAAAGAGAAGTCTATATTTCCTCTTTCGATTTTACCTAAAAACTATGGAAAATAAAACCAGTCTCGAAGTTGCCAGTATGAAACTGAGGGCAACTTTCAAAAATAAAAGGGTATTTTTGATTATTTATTTGAATGCTACCTATTTAATTCTATGCCTGTCTTGTCCTGAAATAGCGATACAAAAAAGTATCGTTATGGAAGAATATTTTAATTATGTCAAGCGTAGTCAGCGAGACTACAGTATGAGTTTAAAAC
>JALONS010000359.1 GCA_025454855.1 Arcicella sp. | reverse complement strand
CAACTGGCGGGAATTGGAAATATTGTGGGTGGAAAACTTTATGGTGTACAAGCCAGTTCTTCATTTAACATTGCTGGGCATATCCTGAAAGGCGTTCAAATCAGTACTGGATTTAACGTAACCATCAAAGAATCAAATGGTTGGCAGATTGCCCCCGTAAACTTTGCTCATCGAACATTAAAGGGAGGGAAGCAAATCGGTATCATTAACATTTGTGATTCTACTGATGCTGTTCCCATCGGATTCCTTAGTTTTGTGGGGAGTGGTAATGGTTACAAACGCTTAGAGTTATCAGGAGATGAAAACAATACCCTAAGTTTTACCTTCAAAACGGGCGTTCGTAAGTTTTATAATATCATAGCGATTCATTATAACTTCCTGAGAACCAAAGAGGTATTTGGCTTGGGTTACGGTGTAGGGCGAGCCTACGAAATAGGGCGTGGCTGGATGTTTAATACTGATATTACAACAAACGTGTTGGTAGAATACGATGACGTAAGCCCAAACGTGGCAAGTCTTTGGAAATTAGACTTAATGTTTGAAAAACAAATAGCCCGTAATGCCGCTGTTACCTTCGGTCCGTCACTTAAATATCTTATCATTGATAACTATAATATTTCGTATTGGCAAAGTAAGCCATTCAGTAAAATGCCTTCCTATCAGCCTTTAATTAATGGGCAATATGAATCATTTTGGGTAGGTTTTCAGATGGGTATTCGGTTGAGGTCAAGGGGATTTTAACGAAGTAATTGATTTACATGATGAAAAAATACGCATTAAGTTTTCTACTTATTTTTCTGCTTTTCAAAGGTTTAGCACAAGATTTAGCCCCCTCTTCCATGAAAAATATGTTGGTGGGAAATTGGGGTAGGTACAGGATTGATTTGAACGATGGTAGTTTATTGACCGACGAAAGCCTGAACAGCAAGACCATCTCTATGTTTATTTTCAAAAAAGGTGGTGTGGGCATAATGATGCAAGGTAAAAACGCTAATCAACTGACTTATACACTCCAAGATAGTATTCTCACCATTAACCAAGTGTATGATTACAAAATAGAAAAACTAACTCCTTACGAATTGGTATTTACCCGAAATGTGGAAGATAGACCTAATAATCAAAAACTTAGGTATCAATACATTTCAACCCAAGAAAACGCTGGTCAAAAGCAAACGGCGATACTGCCTATCGTTTTAATGAACACATTTTCCCCGTATTCAAGATAAAAGCAGGAGGATATTTGTACGAACTTACTGACTTTAATGAAGTATATGAACAATCATATAATTTTATTGAAGAAAAATTTAGCTTTCCTAAAAAACAAAAAGGTGATTTTAACGTATTTTTTGTAATTGATGAAAAAGGTATGTTAAAAAATGTGGCTATCAAATCAAGTTCAGATAGTAATTATAATAATGCCTTGCTTCAGGCGGTTTATGCTACTCGACAACTATGGAAAGCAGCCCAATACCAAGAGAGAAACGTAGAAGTACAGTTTAATTATGTGTTCAAATACGAAGACACAGAAGAAGAAGACAATTTCGATTATATGTCTTATCAAAATATACTTGATAAAGCTGAAAGATTTTACCAGAAAAAAGAATACGTAAAAGCCATAAAACTCTATACCAAATGTATTCTCATGAAAGATGATTACTTAGAACCCATTTATAAACGAGCAGATAGTTATTTTGCAGTAAAGAGTATTAAAAATGCTTGTTTAGATTGGAGTTATTTAGCCAAAAAAGGACAAAAGAAAGCCGAAAATTTATTTTTGGAACATTGTATGAAATAAATTAAAGTATTTCGTTAATTATTAAGAGAGGTATCAAACCAAATTATCATTATCACATAAAACCATGAAAAATAGTTTATCAATTATTCTTATATTGAATTTGATTACAAATATAAACGCTCAGATTCGTCGTCCGCTGGGTCCTCCTGTCAATACCCCACAGTTTAATGAGTATGCACCTTCCATCAGTGCCAATAATAAAACCATGATTTTTGAAACGGATAGAGCTGGCGAAGGAAAATGGGAATTGTATTACACTACCAAAAACGAAAAAAATAAATGGACTCCGCCCAAACCCATCGTGAATATCAATAAAATAGGCAAAGAAAATGATTTAATTGGTGGCCCGTCCATTAGTTATGATGGTAAAACGCTCTTTTTCTTTTCTTCTTTTGAAGGCGGGCAGGGCGATATGGACATTTATTTTTCAACTTGGAATGGCACCGATTGGTCTGAACCCAAACCCGTAGGGAACAACATCAATACCAGTGCCTACGAAGGCTTTCCGTCGGTGTCTGCCGATGGGAAAACGATGTACTTTATTCGTGATAATTTTACAAAACGTAAAGATAAAGCCCTTTGTTACACCATTTGGTCATCAAAAAAACAAGATGACGGTACATGGGGCATTGCTGAAAAATTGCCAGCTCCTGTCAATGGAGATTGTGAAAAATCACCGAGAATTATGGCAGACGGGCGAACGCTCATATTTAGCTCTATTCGCAAAGATGGAGTAGGAGGCTTTGACCTTTATCAGTCTTTTCAGGAAGATGACGGTTCATGGGCAACTCCCATCAATTTGGAATATATCAATACTGAAGAAGACGACCAATTTGCCTCAGTATCAGCAGCGGGTGATTTAATGTACTACTACACCGCAGGCGATATTTACACCGTGACGATTCCAGATAAATACCGAAAATATAAATTGGTAACGGTGGATGGAAAAGTAATTGATGCCATTACTAAACAACCCATTGCTACCAAACTGACCTCGAAAAGTAATAATGCCAAAGAGAAAGCAATCAACACAACGGTAGATGTAAACGGCTTATTTTCAATAATTTACCGAGTGGGCAGCAAGTACGAAGTAAGCTCTACGGCACTTAATGATTATTTCCCGTATCGTGGCACAATGGACATGACCAACGCCAAAGAAACAGATAATATTGAGAAAAATATTGAGCTAATTCCCAAGAAAATTCCTTATCAATTTCAGCTTTTGGATAAAGAAACTAAGGCTATTTTGAAAGACCCCAAAGTAAAAGTAATGGATGCCGAAACCAAGCAATTGTTGGAAGTAAAAGTAGAAAAAGACATCGCTACCGTAACCGTAGAGATTGGGAAACAGTACAAATTTGCTGCTAATGCTTTAGGATATGCGTTTTTCTCACGGGCATTTAAACCCGATACAGCGGATGTTTTCAAAGACCGTTTGAAGAAAGTGCCGTTGGCGATTTTGAAAAAGGATGCCGTAGTACAGTTACAAGATATTACTTTTGAAACTGGAAAAGCTGATTTAAAACCAGAATCTAACGAAGAATTAGACCGTTTGGTGAGTCTTCTGGAGGGAAATCAGACCATTAAAGTAGAAATCTCGGCTCATACAGATGACGTGGGGAATGATGATTCAAACTTGAAACTTTCGGAGAAAAGAGCCAAAACGGTGGTAGATTATCTCACCACAAAAGGTATCAAAGCCGACCGTATGACTGCCAAAGGCTACGGAGAAACACAGCCTTTAGTCCCGAACGATTCAGATGAGAATAAAGCTAAAAATAGACGTGTTCAGTTTAAGATTAATTAGCATATACTAAGCGAAAAGCGATTTGCGAAAAAGCGAATATGTAAATTACTAAAAATCAAAAACTTACATCAAGTTTAAAGATTTGATACTTCCGTTGAGAATCAGATACGCAATAACTCTTTTAAAATCAATATTATATTTCCCTATCTTTCACAAACCACAATAGGCTAAGTGCAGAACAAATAAAAATCCCATGACTTTTATGAAGTCATGGGATTTTTATTTGGGTATCTGCTTGTTCTACAACCTATCTTTTTGAAGCAGTAATTACGTCTTCAACGTCTGCCAAAATACGTCCGCAGTGTTCGCAAACGATAATTCTTTTCTTATCTTTAATATCCGCCTGACGCTGAGGTGGAACTGCACTAAAACATCCTCCACAAGCACCACGCTTTACTAAAACTACCGCCAAACCGTTAGGATAGTTACCACGCAACTTATCGTAGGGACGTAACAAACGCTCTTCTACGTGTTTAGCGGCTTTTTCACGGTCTTTATTTAGTTTCAACTCATCGTCTTCACTTTCTGCAATCAAAACGTCTAACTCTTTCTTCTTGGCATCAAGGTCTTTTTTACGAGTATTCAAACGAGTTTCCGTTTCTGAAACGTCATCTTTTTTATTCAAAATCTTGAATTCAAATTCACGAGTACGTTTGTCAGCTAATTCCATTTCGAGTTGTTGCAATTCGATTTCTTTCGAGATGGCATCATACTCACGGTTATTGCGGACATTCATTTGTTGGTCTTTGTACTTATTTACCAACTTTTCGGCTTCTTTCTTTAAATTACGATTTTTAGAAATCTCTTCATCCAATCCTGCAATTTCACGGTTGAATTTGCTGATACGAGTTTCAATTCCTGCTACTTCATCTTCTAAATCACGTACTTCCTCGGGCAAATCGCCACGCATTTTTTTGATAGCATCTAAGGCTGAATCTATATTTTGAAGCTTCATCAGAGCTTCTAACTTCTGAGCAATGGTTGTTTCGGTTGCTACTGCTGCCATTTGTTTGTATTTAGTTTATTTTTAGTGATTGGTGATTGGTGATTGGTGACTGGTGATTAAAATAAAAGTATTATTATGAAAATATTAACTTATATCAATCACTAATTACTAATTACTAATTACTAATCACAAATTTCTAAAAATAATTTACAGGATTTGTATTGACCTGACTTTTGAGAACCGCAAAATTACTAAATTTTTCAGATAAATACCTAACAATTAAGTCCTTTGTGTAAACTTCTGATTCATAATGTCCAATATCGCAGATAATTATCTGATTATCGGCATCAAAAAATTCGTGATACTTGTAATCAGCGGTAATAAATACATCTGCTCCTTGCCGAATGGCATCACCCAACAGGAAACCTCCAGCCCCACCACACACGGCAATTTTTTGGATGGTTCGTCCCCGCAAAGGCGTATGCCGAAAAGTTGGCAAATCCATTTTTTCTTTCAGATACTGTAAAAAATCACTTTCGGTTAAACTATCAGCCAGTGTTCCTATCACGCCCGAACCCACTTCTTGATTTTCATTTTCTAAGATACTCAAATAATACGCCACTTCTTCATAAGGATGAGCTGATTTTAAGGCTTTGAGAATATTATTTTCAAGATGAGCATCAAAAAT
>JALONS010000358.1 GCA_025454855.1 Arcicella sp. | reverse complement strand
CTATATAATTTGGAACGAGGCGATAACCTCCCCAGTGTGGTGGTCTTGGGATAATACCATCACCAAACTTTTCGATAAGATGCTTTTCTCTTGCTTCCAGTACCTCACGATTTTCAATGACCATACTTTGGTTTGAAACCCAAGCCCCCACTTGACTTCCTCGGGGACGGCTTTGAAAATACTCATCCGAATCTTCCGCAGAAACTTTTTCAATCAAACCTTCAATTCTTACTTGACGCTCTAATTCAGCCCAAAAAAAAGTAATGCAAGCGTGAGGGTTTTCAGCCAATTCCGTTCCTTTCCTGCTTAGATAATTGGTGTAAAATTTAAAACCCTTATCAATGCCTTTCAGTAAAAGGATACGAGAAGAGGGCTTCCTTTCGGGTGAAATAGTGGAAAGTAAAAAAGCATTAGGTTCGAGCAATTGACTGGCAATGGCTTCATTAAACCACTTTTGAAATTGCTCAATAGGCGAAAGGCTAACGTCTGAAACGAACCACTTTTGAAATTGCTCAATAGGCGAAAGGCTAACGTCTGAAACGTCTAAACTTCCTTTGGTATAATTTTCTCGGAGGGCAGCAATATCTGTCATTTCTAATTGTTAAGTTTTAGGTTAAAAATCTTTTAACATTTTCACAAAATCATCTTCATATTTCTTCAATGCTTTCAATAACGATTGTAATTCATCGTGTTCGGGCGTTCCCTTTTTGGCGTTGAAAATCTCATCGGCCCTTGCTGATGCTTTTTCATATTCAGTTTCGTTTTTTATTTCCATGTTTATTTCCGAAGCAGAACTTCGGGTTATATTTTTGTAGCTGCCCGTCTGAGGCGGTCGTTGATAGCTCTGCCTAAATTTTCTTCGGGAAGAAGTTCTACATAAATTTTTTCAATATTTTCTTGACCATCCAATTGTCTCATAAAAGCAAAAAGATGCTTGGCGGCTTCTTTGTAATCTCCTGACGGAGAAAGAATTAGTTGATTTTCTTCAGGAATTTGTGTGTTAAATTCTTGAAAAGCTAAATAACCGATTTCAGTTATATTTCTGTCAAATTTTTCACCCGTAAAAATCACTAAATCTTTTCGAGGTGAATAATGACTTTTCAACATTCCTGGAGCTTTAGGGTTAGACGAAGAATGAGCATTGACCTTGATTTTACCAACGACCTTTTCAATTTCTTCAATGGCTAACCCACCTTTACGATACACAATGACTTCATCGTTTTCAAAGCCAACAATGGTAGATTCTATGCCCACCGTACAATCTCCACCATCTAAAACATAAGGGATTTTATCGCCTAATTGTTTCGCTACGTGCTGGGCAGAAGTGGGCGAAATATAGCCAAAAGGATTAGCACTGGGAGCAGCCAAAGGGAACGATAAATTATTCAGTAAATCAAGTGTGAGTGGATGATTAGGAATTCTGACGGCAACGGTATCGAGTCCTGAAGTTACCAAATCAGGAATTGATGATTGTTTTGGCAATAGCATGGTTAGAGGACCAGGCATGAATTTTTCTGCTAACCAAAAGGCTTTTTCAGGAATGTACTGGACAAAGCTCGAAAGTCGTTCAAAATTATTAGTATGTACAATGAGCGGGTCGAAAGTAGGGCGATTTTTTACTTCAAAAATCTTTGTAACAGCCTCAATATCAAACGCATTACCTGCTAATCCATAAACAGTTTCCGTAGGAATCCCAACTACGTTTCCCTGTTCTAAAAATGCCTTAGCTTGCTGTATGTCTTTACCAATAATTGCCTTCATGGTGCAAAAATACAAAAGCCCACGGATTAATTTAATCGTGGGCTTTTGCTTATTTTCTAAAATTGGTTCTATAACAATTCAAAAACCCGTTCCATACTCACCGCAAATCCAATTTTATCCCGCAATTCCGAAATATGTACCCGCTCTTGTTCCATCGAATCACGGTGGCGGATGGTTACGGTGTCGTCTTCCATTGTTTGATAATCTACCGCAATGCAGTAAGGTGTTCCAATCAAATCTTGACGAGTATAACGCTTACCGATTGCTCCACCATCATCGTAAGTTACATTAAATGAACGTTTTAAAGCATGGTAAATATCTTGTGCTTTTTCTGCCAAACCATCTTTTTTCACCAGAGGCAAAACCGCTGCTTTGATGGGAGCAACCGCTGGGTGGAATTTCAAATACGTTCTTTGCTTTTCGTTCTCACCTTCGCCAACAGTTTCTTCGGTATAGGCATTACACAAAATGGCTAAGAAAAGACGGTCAGCACCTACGGAAGTTTCTACCACGTAAGGAATATAATTTCCGTAAGGTTTACCATTTTCGTCAAGGTCTGCATCAAAATATTGTTGTTTCTTGCGTGAAAGCTCTTGGTGTGCCGTCAAATCGAAGGCAGTGCGAGAGTGAATTCCCTCCATTTCTTTGAAACCGAAAGGAAATTTGTACTCAATATCCACGGCGGCATTGGCATAATGAGCCAATTTTTCGTGGTCGTGATATTTCAGATTTTCAGCGGGTAAACCAATAGCTTGGTGGAACTTCAAACGGGTTTCTTTCCATTTGTTATACCATTCCATTTCGGTGCCAGGGCGACAGAAAAACTGCATTTCCATTTGTTCAAATTCACGCATACGAAAGATGAAATTTCTTGCCACAATCTCATTTCTAAATGCTTTACCAATCTGAGCGATTCCGAAAGGTACTTTCATACGTCCTGATTTCTGAACGTTCAAAAAATTGACAAAAATGCCCTGTGCGGTTTCTGGACGTAGATAAATCAAAGAAGCATCTTCTGAAACTGCTCCCACTTGCGTAGAGAACATCAAGTTAAACTGACGAACTTCCGTCCAGTTTGCCGTTCCTGAAATGGGGCATTTGATACCTTCATCCAAGATAATTTGGCGTAAACCCGTCATATCGTCTGCTGTCATTGCCGCTGCCATGGCTTCCAACAATGCCTTGCCTTTTTCGGGTGTTCCTTCGGCTTCGTATTGTTCAGCTTTTGCTTCCAATAATTGGTCGGCACGGTAGCGTTTTTTAGAATCTTTGTTATCAATCATCGGGTCGTTGAACGAATCCACGTGACCCGACGCTTTCCACGTAAGCGGGTGCATGAAAATTGCCGCATCAATACCAACTACATTATCGTTGAGCATCGTCATGGCTTTCCACCAGAGCGTTTTGAGGTTATTTTTGAGTTCTACGCCATTCTGACCGTAGTCATAAACGGCCTGGAGTCCGTCATAAATTTCGGAAGAAGGAAACACAAAGCCATATTCTTTGGCGTGCGAAATGATGTCTTTAAGAGCCGATGCGGTATCGTTTTTTTGTTCTGCCATTTTACAGTTATCAGTTATCAGTAAACAGTGAACAGTTATCAGTGAACAGTTACCAGTTGGTAATAATCAATTATCCGTAATATATTAGGGTTACAATTTATCGGTAGTAATATAATTTGTCAATTTGTAACAATACGAATTACTGACAAAAGTATTTACCGACAACTGCTTACTAATAACTATTTACTGATAACTGTTTACTATTCACTGATAACTGTTTACTGATAATTGTTTACTGAAAACACAAAGTTACTAACTTGCATTACAACAATACAAAAAGAAAGCCGAATCTTTCGAGACGGCTTTCTTTTTGTATTATTATGGATTAATTCGTTTACTCTTTGGTCATGAATTTAGTATATTCATACACGTAAAGATTTAGTTTTCTCCAAACTACATCTTTCTTTGGATATTTAGCTACAAATTCTGGGCTATCGGCAAATAGTTTGTCGTAACCTTCGTCGAAATCTGATTTCTTTAACCAAAATATTTCATCTCCTTTTTTTACGTAGAACGACTTATCAATACCTCCAGCCATTTTCATAGGTCCGAATCCGATGGATGCCGTTTCTTTTGCCATGTTATCCCCAAACACTTGGATAATACTGCAAAAATCAGGATTTACCAATTGCATCAAATATTCTTTTTCTTTCTTCTTATTTTTCAGAGAAACCGCCTGATTTTTTAAATACACATAACCTTGTGCTAAAATTTTATCCAAACTTTTGTTCTCATAAGATTTTATGTCTAAAACAGCGGCACTTTTTTTAGTAAGTTTATCTAACCCTGAAGGCATCAAATACATTTCATCAATTTGGTCAGCTTCGTATTCTTTCTTTTTTCCAGTGGCTGGGTCTTTAATTTCGATAGAATAAATCTGACCTTTTTTACGGTCTAAGTCATCATTGATACCTGTTACGATGGTTCCATCTTTCAACTTGACTTTACATTCTTTAGAAGAATAACGGTCGTAAACGGGAAGGAACTGAAAAGTGGAGGTGTCTGGTTTGTCGTCTTTATCATCTTGGGCAAAAACGCTAAATGAAGCAGTAAATAAAAGGGCAGCAGTTAATAATTTTTTGTTCATTTGTGATAGAAATTTTAAAAGTGGAAAATAATTTCTACAAATAACCATATTTTTGAATAAGAAGATGTTTAAAATTTAGTTTTTAATTAAAAAGGGAATCGGTTTGTTATCTTATAAACGACGAAATTTATTAGATATGCAAACTTGTTACGAAGT
>JALONS010000085.1 GCA_025454855.1 Arcicella sp. | reverse complement strand
AACATCATATTTGAAGTTTTTCAAGATGTCATCTTTACCAATCGGCAAACGTTTTGCGTATTGCGAATTATTCAAAATCACAGGGAAATATTTGTCACGCATACGTGCCTGAGCTCCTTTACCCGTGCGAGATTCTTCTAATACAACACCTCTTTCTTTATCAATTTCAGCAGGGTCGAGGGTGGCGTTATGAGCCCAATCTTCCAGAATTTGCATTCCTTTTTTGAAAACTTCAATCGAATCAGTTGGAACGGGTAACATATAAACTGTTTCGTCAAAACTGGTGTAAGCATTCAAGTCGGCACCGAAACGAACCCCTGATTTTTGCAGGAAATTAACCAATTCATTTTTTGGGAAATTCTTAGTACCGTTAAAATTCATGTGTTCCATGAAGTGGGCAAGTCCTTGTTGTTCATCATTTTCTAAAACAGAACCCGCTTTAACTGCCAAACGCAACTGAGCCCGATTTTTGGGTTCAGCGTTTTTCATGATGTAGTATTTTAAACCATTGGGAAGCACGCCCGTTTTGACACGAGCATCCATTGGTAGAAGCATTTTGCTCAAATCTTCTTGAGCGAAAGTTGCGAAGTTAGAGAGAAGCCCGAGGACTAAACCAGCAACCAGTGTAGTGATTTTTTTCATTTTGTAATAGAGTTCCTCTGACCCCAACAGAGGTATATCATTTAGGTTAGCGGGGAATTTGTAATATAGGAATCTTTCCTGTGAACTTATTATAACATTTCACAGGAAAGATTCCTGTGCTACGAGTACAATTTAGGAATATTTAGGAGAATAACGGTGATGAAGATTGGAAATTGTTGGTGTTACTGTGATTTAGTTGCATTTGAACACTATTTTTTAGTACAAAATGATTTTCTTTATAGTGTAAAAATCTTCCCCGAAAATGTACCAACAAACCATCAGAAATATTACCTATAATTTCCCCGACCTCAAAACTTTGATGGCAAAGGCAACGCCTCGGCGGTCGGGCGATGAATTGGCGGGTGTGTCTGCTCAATCCGCTCAAGAAAGGGTGGCGGCACAAATGGCTTTGGTGGATATTCCTCTAAAAACATTCTTGGATAATCATCTGATTCCTTATGAACAAGATGAAGTTACTCGGCTCATTGTGGATACCCACGATGCACAGGCGTTTTTGCCCATTAGTCATCTCACCGTAGGAGATTTTAGAGATTATCTTTTGCGTGAAGATGTTGATAAACAGGTGCTTACAGGTTTGCAAAAAGGCTTAATGCCCGAAATGGTAGCAGCCGTAAGTAAAATTATGCGGGTGCAAGATTTGATAAGCGTTGCGGCAAAATGTGAGGTGGTGACTCAATTCAGAACTACGATTGGCTTACAAGGAAGATTTTCTACTCGTCTGCAACCCAACCATCCCACGGATGATTATAAGGGAATTGCCGCCAGTATGATTGATGGACTTTTTTACGGAAGTGGAGATGCCGTTATTGGTATCAATCCCGCAACGGATAATATTCCAACGGTGATTGGGCTTTTGGAAATGTTGGATACCATTCGCCAACGTTTTGAGATTCCGATGCAATCGTGTGTTTTGAGTCATATTACAACTACCATTCAAGCCATTGAACGGAATGCTCCCGTTGATTTGGTTTTTCAGTCGGTAGGAGGTACGGAAGCGACTAACACTTCTTTTGGCGTTAATTTGAATATTTTACAGGAAGGTTACGAAGCTGGTCTTTCGCTGAATCGTGGGACGGTTGGAAATAATCTAATGTATTTTGAAACGGGGCAGGGAAGTTCGCTTTCTGCTAATGCTCATCACGGACTCGACCAGCAAACCTGTGAAGCCCGTGCGTATGCCGTAGCACGACATTTTAATCCGCTTTTGGTAAATACCGTCGTGGGTTTTATTGGTCCAGAATATTTATATGATGGTAAACAAATCATTAGGGCGGGTTTAGAAGACCATTTTTGTGGTAAATTATTAGGACTTCCGATGGGCGTAGATGTTTGCTATACCAATCACGCCGAAGCCGACCAAGATGATATGGACACCCTTCTAACCCTTTTGGGAGCAGCAGGTTGTAATTTTATCATGGGTATTCCGGGGGCTGATGATGTGATGTTGCATTATCAAAGTACGTCGTTTCATGATGCTTTGTATATCAGGCATTTACTGGGCAAACGCCCTGCCCCAGAGTTTGAAGAATGGTTGTTAAAAATGAATATTTTTGATGAAAAAATGAGGTTAAAATCAGGAGACGTAAAATTAATTGAAGCAATGGATTTATAGTGGTGAATAGCATTCGCCAGTTTGAGTATTTTGGCGAATGCTATTCGCCACTACCTGATGACCTATTATTTGAAAGAAATCACTTCGTTAAAAATGCCTCTTTTGGCTTGCCATTCTTGTACGGCTTTTCCCGTTCCTGCCGCCCAGGGACGAATTTCATGGTCTTTTTTGCGTTTGTAGTCTATCAGTTCCTCGCTCAATTTAATCTCGCCCGTTGCCCGCACGTGATACGCAATAATGAGCTGATTCATACGGTGAAATTCATACAGACCCACTAATTCCACTATTTCAGCATCCAGATTCAACTCTTCTTTAACTTCTCTCAGAATTCCCTCTTCGGGTGTTTCGCCAGCCTCTAAAAAACCCGTAATGAGGGCGTACCAACCTTCGGGCCAAGCGGCATTACGTGCCAAAATAATATCGCCTTCATGTTCTACAATGGCGGCAACCACAGGAATAGGATTATTCCAGAAAACGTAACCACATTCATCACTTTGGTCTATACACTGAACACGGTCTTTTCCATCTCTGAATTGTGTTTCAAGCGGTTTGCCACACTGCGGGCAGAATTTCATTTTGGACATTTTTTTTAATTGTGATTGAGTGAATTAGTGATTGAGTGATTGGTGATTTTACTTTAAACCAACGAAAACCGAGCATCAAGCATCGAAAATCAAACATCGAAATTTTAGCTTGGAAAAGATATTTTACCCATTGAAACCGATGGAATTCCTCTGCGAGAACCAAAATCTGATTCCCCACCCGATACGGTTTCATTCGCTAAAATAGCAAAAAGTACCGCTTCTTTGGCATCGCCAGATATTCCTAAATCGTTTGTTTTCAGGAATTCACAAGGTAATAATTCCTTTAACCATTCCACTAATAATGGATTGTGCATACCTCCGCCCGACATATAAATTTTAAAGTCTTTCACAGAAAATTTAGTATTATTTATCGTAAAATTGATGGCTTCAGCAATTGTCTCGGCACTGAAACGGGTGAGGGTTGCCAATAAATCATTTACTGAAATATCGCTGGTATTACTTTTTGTTTGTGCATTTCTGACGTATTCAATGCTAAATAATTCAGGTCCAGTAGTTTTGGGATAAGCCCCTTCAAAGAAATCGTCAGATTTCAACGCTTCTAAAAGTGCCTGATTTACAGTGCCTTGTCGGGCAATTTCGGCATCTTTATCATACGCTTTTTCTGGAAAATACAATCTTGTGAAAGCATCAATCAGGGTGTTACCCGTTCCTGTATCAGTTACAAAAACCTCCTCTGGATTCATCTTGGCGGGCAAATACGTAAAATTGGCAATACCACCCATGTTGAGCATAATCCGATTTTCACCTTTTTCACCAAAGATAAAATAATCACCGTAAACGGCTAACGGAGCTCCTTCGCCACCCGCTGCAAGGTGTTTTTGTCGGAAATCAGAAATGGTAATAATACCCGTTTTTACGGCAATGTGGTCGCCATCACCAATTTGCAAAGTTGCATTCGGAAATTTCTCTTGGTGATGCAAAATCTTGGGAGCGTGCATGACAGTTTGCCCGTGAGAGGCAACTAAATCAACTTCATCGGGCGAAATACCCCACGCTTTCAAACAATCCAAAATCATATTGGCATGAAGAACCCCAATCCATTCATTCAATAAGGCAAGGTGTTGAAAATCAATGGTTTGTTTGGCAAAAACTTTGCGAATTTCGGTTTTAATTTCTTCCGAATAATCAACGGTATCGAAGTTTAATAAGTTGATTTTCGTGTCTTCCCCTGCACCCGAAATCTCACAAAGAGCCACATCTAATCCATCCATTGAAGTACCCGACATCAAGCCAATAATTTTACGTGAAGACTTTTGTGCAATTTGGTAGAGAGCTTGAAGATTTTTGTTCATGAGGTTGATTTTAATTGATGATTTCCAAATTTACGAAGTAGGAATGTGTTTATGACAAATTTTAATGAAAGCATTATCGAAAACTGAAAATAAATTCATGTACGTCAATAATTTCCGTACTCTACACTACTAAATTTTGATATTTGAATACTGGTAATTTTTGGATAATAAGTCGGGCAAATATGTTAAAAATTAGGGTCAAACTTTACTCAATCAGTTCTGATTTATAATAATTTTCAAAAATCATATTGATGCCAATTCTGAAAAAACTATTGACTTCATAATCATCAGCATTGACTTTTATCTTTTTGATTTTCTATTGATGTAAAGTCCTAAACTTACACAGAAAGCATTGGTAATACTTACTATAGTAAGAAAGTTTTTCGGATGCGTTTTATTGATTGTAAATGAGTGTCTTACAAATAAAAACCTCTGGTTTTAAGATTTTTAAAACAAACCTCACGGGCAATTTCGTTCTATCATCTACCTCTTTGATGTGGTTTGAGGTAAACATTTTATCAAATGTTATCTATCATGCAATCAACCAGATACGTTTTGTTGGAAAATAATTTAACAAGGTTTTCTGTTTTCAGTGTGTCGCCAGTCAGCTGAGGTATTTGATGACTTTTGGGAACTCTGACACAAAATTTTAACTATTGGTGTTCAATAAATTCTCAGTCAGTAACAATTAAGCTAATTCTTTTTATCAATCATGTTAAAGATTTTTTTCAGTAAATCAGTGTGATTATTACTGTTTGAATTACCACTGTTATCATCCAATAATTCCCAATAAAAGGGAAATTGAAAATCGTCTTGACCCATTAAACCCTTAAAAAATTGATTTGGGTCTTGCCGAAGCCCCATTCGGTACGGTCAATACTAATGCATAATTGCTTGTTGTGGAGAATCAGCATTAGTAAAAAGAGTCACTTTAGCATCATAGAAAATTATATTAGAATAATGCAGATTTACATTATAAAAAAACGAGTTAAGTCTTTATTAGGTAATAAAAGAATTTTAGGTTTTAGCATACTCAATCCAAACAATCGAAGAGGATGGGTTTGCCCTCTTTTCCCTCCTTAAAAAATAATAAAAATAATGAAACAAACACGGCGAGACTTTTTACATTCAACCACAGGCTTGATGGGTTATGCCTTTGCAAAACCACTGGTAGATATTTACAAAGAAAAACCCAAATTGTCTTTTTCGACTTTGGGGTGCCCTAAGTGGACGTTTAATCAAATCATCAAGTGTGCTGTTGATAATGGCTACCAAGGTATTGAGCTAAGGGGCATAAACGGACAAATGGATTTACCTAAATGCCCCGAATTTAGTCCTGCTCAAATACAGGATACCTTGAAGCAAATTCAGGATAACAAGCTCGAAATAGTCAATTTAGGTTCTTCGGCACATCTACACCACAAAGACCCAAGCAAGCGTAAGATGCATTTAGACAATGCCAAACGCTTTATTGATTTGGCACAAATGATTAATTGTCCTTTTATTCGTGTGTTCCCAGATGATTTGCCCAAAGACCAAAAAGATGAAGAAACCTTAGAATTCATTATCACAGCCTTGCAAGAATTGGGTGATTACACTAAAGGTAGTAAAGTGACGGTCTTGCTGGAGTCGCATGGAAAAGTCGTGTACAGTGATATGCTGCAACACATTATGCAAACCACCAACCATCCCAAAGTAGGTTTAATTTGGGACTATATGAATATGTGGAGTATCACTAAAGAGCCTCCTCAAATGGTTTATGATAAATTGAAAAAATATATCAAACACGCCCATATCAAAGATGGTAAACTCACAGCAGCTAAGCCCGATTATACTCTTCTGGGTGAAGGCGAAATGCCTCTCACAGAAGCCTTGAATGCCTTAAAAAATGGAGGATTCAAGGGTTATTACAGTTTTGAATGGGAAAAAGTGTGGCATCCCGAGATTCAAGAGCCTGAGATTGCCCTGCCACATTATACGCAAGCCATTAAAAAATATTTGTAGGAATATAAAGTAAAGGAGGGGGTAACTATTTGTTTTTCAATTACTTCTATATACTTAGTCATGCCGTAAACATGATATCACGTATTTTTATCTTGGCACTTATTACTCGATATTCTCTTAAAACTAAATGCCGAATATGTTAAGACAAATTAGCCAATACGCAATCGCAACAAGTCTTTTATTCTGTCTCATTGCTGCCGCTTATGTAAATGATAATGATGGTGATTGGGCATCCTATAATGGTGGTGATGACCGCAACCATTATTCCAAATTAACTCAAATTAATACACAAAATGTTTCTCAACTAAAACTGGCTTGGGAATATGCTTCGGGCGGAGCCGATACCGTAAGAAATATAACCCAAATACAATGTAATTCATTGATAATTAAGGGTGTTTTGTATGGTGTTTCGGCAGGTTCGCAAGCCTTTGCTTTGGATGCTGCAACGGGCAAAGAGTTATGGAAGACAAGTTTGGGTGAAAAAAACTTCAATATGAACAGTAGGGGTGTAACCTACTGGTCGAACGATAAGGAAGCTCGTATTTTCTTTGCTTACGGTGATTATTTATTTGCTCTAAATGCCAAAAACGGACAGGTAATTTCTTCGTTTGGTCAGAATGGTAAAATTCACCTGCTTGATGGTATTCAACGAGAAGGGGCAGATAATTTTGTTATATCGAATACTCCAGCCAGTGTTTACCAAAATATCCTAATTGTTGGTACAAGAGTCAGTGAAAGTGCTACGGCTTTGTTGGGCGATATTCGGGCTTATGATACTGAAACAGGCAAAAAAATATGGACTTTCCGTACCATTCCACGCCCAGATGAGGTAGGTTATGATACTTGGGAGAAAGATAATTATAAAAATGTGGGCGGAGCCAACTCTTGGATGGGTATGGCATTAGACCACAAGCGAGGCATTGTGTATGTACCAACGGGGTCGGCAGCCTTCGATTTTTATGGCGGCAATCGCAAGGGTGATAACCTTTTTGCCAACTGCCTTTTGGCACTTGACGTAAAGACAGGCAAACGCCTTTGGCATTTTCAGACCGTGCATCACGACATTTGGGATAGAGATATTCCTTCGCCTCCCAATTTATTTACGATTCAGAAAGATGGACAAAAAATTGATGCCGTTTCAGTTTTGAGTAAACAGGGTTTTGTATTTGTTTTTGACCGTGTAACTGGCAAGCCTGTTTTCCCGATTGAAGAAAGACCTTTCCCCAAATCGGTAGTAAAAGGTGAGCAAACGGCTGCTACTCAGCCTATTCCTTTATTGCCCGAATATTTTACTCGTCAGACTTTTACCGTCAATGATGTGAATCCTTTTGCTTCCAATCGGGATGAAATCATTGCTCAACTCAAAGAAACCTCAACGGGTTCGCCGTATCTGCCATTTGGACATAATCGGACCATCATTTTTCCTGGTACAGATGGTGGAGCTCAGTGGGGTGGTGCGGCTGTTGATGAAAACAGTATCATGTATATACCTGCCAAAGAAAATCCCTGTTATAGTTCGTTGATAGAATCGTCTCAAAAATTAAGTAACAAGCAATCGGTTTCGGGTAAACAACTGTATCAATCACATTGTATGTCTTGTCATGGTGCCAATAGAGAAGGTAATGAAGACGGTTCTTATCCATCATTACAAAAAATAGATAAAATATATACTGAGAGTGCTGTTTCGCAACTAATTCAAAAAGGTAGAGGACGAATGCCCGCACTATCTTACTTAAAAGAAGATGAGAAAAGGGCTATTATTGCTTTTTTGTTTGGTAAAAATGGTAGTGCCGAGTCAGACAGAAAATCGAAACTATCAACCTCGCCTTATACACACACGGGCTATAACCGCTGGTATGATAGCAATGGTTATCCTATCAATACGCCACCTTGGGGAACACTCACCGCCATTGATATGAATACAGGTAAACGCCGTTGGCAAGTGCCTTTGGGAGAGTACCCCGAACTTACGGCTAAGGGTATCCCACCAACTGGTACAGATAATTATGGTGGTCCTGCTGTTACGGCAGGAGGTTTAATTTTTATTGCTGCTTCAAGAGACCAAAAACTACGTGCATTGGACCGACAAACGGGTAAAATATTATGGGAAACAGCATTACCAACTGCGGCGTTATCTTCGCCCAGTGTGTATGAAGTCAATAACAAACAGTATGTGGTCATTGCTTGTGGTGGTGGAAAGTTAAATACTCGTTCGGGTGATAAATATGTGGCTTTTGCTTTGCCGTAAGGTATCGTTTATGACTCACTGGAGCAGTTTTGTAGCCATAGACCGATTTACGGCAGTTCTTTAATTATTTTTAAATATTTCACTATAAATGAATACACGAATTACGGATAAAAATATTCAAATTATGCAAAAACTAAACTATCATAAACTATTGTTATCATTGATTTTAATGACCATGAGTTTGACCTCATTCTCGCAAACGCCAGATTCAAGTTTGAGAAAATATCCAAAAACCCTAAACTTTATCGTTATGGGTGATTGGGGACGAGTGGGAGAAGGTCATCAGATTCCCGTAGCTAAACAAATGGGAATAACCGCAGCAAAAATTGACCGAGATTTTATTATTTCTACGGGAGATAATTTCTATCCGAAAGGTGTTATTAGTGAATTTGACCCCTTGTGGAAGACATCTTTTGAAGACATTTACACGGCTTTTTCTTTACAGTGGGATTGGTACCCAGTTTTAGGGAATCACGATTATGGTGGAAATCCTGATGCACAGGTAGCTTATTCAAAGATTAGTCGTAGATGGAGAATGCCCGCTCGTTATTTCAGTAAAACATTTGCTATTGATGGCGATACGACCAATCAAGTTTTAATAGCCTTCATCGATACCAATCCATTGATTCCAGAGTTTTATACTAACAAAAGTTATGGAACAAACGTAATTACACAAGATAGCACAGCTCAAAAAAAATGGTTAGAGAAAGTCTTGTCTAATAAATCTCCCAATATTAAATGGAAATTGGTGGTAGGACATCATCCTTTATTTACAGCTACGGAAAAACGTAGAGAAAGTTACGATACCCGAGCCGTAAGAAACTCACTGAAAGCAATTTTTGACCGATACGAAGTAGATGCCTATTTGTGCGGACACGACCATGACCTGCAACATCTTTTACCTGAGGGAAAAACCCATTATTTTGTATCAGGTTCAGCTTCGGAAGTAACATCTATTGGACAATTACCTGTAAGTAAATTAGCCTTGTCTGACTATGGATTTATGACTTTTTCGATTGGCACTAAAAGTATGAATGTACAGGTAATCAACGAGAAAGGAAAAGTGGTTTATCGAACAGAGGTCAGGAAGTAGCAAGTAAAAAGGGTAAAATCTATGTAAAAGCCAATTACACTTAGCTAAAATTGTCTAAGTGTAATTGACTTTTAAATTACTTTGCCGTAGCAATGGTGATATTTCTAAATTCGATAGGTCCATGGTCGCCCTGAAACATAATCGGACCCGCTTCAGATTCGTTGCTATCAATGGCTCCGCCCGTGATACCTGGTATTTCATCTTTATGAATAATAGTTTTGCCATTGAGGGCTACCGTTACCACTCTTCCCACCAACGTAATATCATAACTTTGCCACTCACCAGGTTTTTTAGCAGGTAATTCCAATGGTTGAATAAAACCATAAATTCCGCCTAATTCGCTGGAAGAAGGCTCTTTGCCGTAGCTATCCGTAATTTGAGCTTCGTATCGTCCACGCAGATACACGCCGCTGTTGCTACCCTCTGGCACACGAAACTCAACGTGTAGTTTGAAGTCGTTGAAAATTTTGGTTGTTCTGATATTCGCCCCAGATTTCGGGCTTTTCATTACGCCATTTTCAACAATCCATTGGTTTTCGCCTGCGGCAGGACGGTCTTCTCTTCCAATAATTTGCCAGCCATCTAAGTTTTTACCATTGAAAATAGCCGTAGGTTTTCCCCAAGAAGGTTCATTCAATTTCATCAATTTAGGGGCTTTTACACCCACCCAATTGACGATTTCGCCATTCGGTTGGTTCATCGTTCCGATTAATTTACCCTCTTTCAACTCGGCTTCTACCGTGAGGTCTTTCTCTTCTCTATCCCATTGGGGCGGAATAGCGAACGACATTTTGTTATCCTTGAAATACACCCGAGAGATAGGTCTGGCACTACCGCCACCGCCCACAAAACGCCCATTGAGGTATTTCAATCCCGAATGATTAACCTCTAACCAAGAAGGAATTTTTTTATCGCCTTTGGTGATAGTAATATCCCAACGTCCTTCGATGCTTTGTTGGCTACTATGTTGAGCAGAAAGCGATAGAGAAGAAATAGTAAGAAATAATGTTAGTAAGTTTTTGAATGGATTTTTCATTGTTTTTGTTTTTGGTTTATTGGTATATGGTTTGAAATTATTATGACTATTAGATTATATGAATTCCGAGTATTTCACTATTTCCTATTCATCAATCCAATTTTCAAGGATAATATTTTCTATTTTTTCAAGGTGTTTTACATTTCTGGTAGTCATTATCATCTGATTAGCAATTGCTGTACATCCAATAATTAGGTCAAATTCCCCAATCGGAGTTCCTTCCCGTCTAAGTCTTGTCTTCTCTTTTGCATACAATTCTAAACACGTAGTAATGGGTATTATTCTAATTCCAAATGATAATTTTAGATTATTTACATTCTTTCGATTTTGTTCTTTTTTACTTTCTGCACTGTTTTCTACACCAAATAATAGTTCTGCGATAGTCAGTTCTGAAATAAAGCAGTTTTCAAATCCTAATCATCTATTTTATTTTGCAGATTAAACTCTCCCTTCAAAAAGTGAACGCAAATATTGGTATCTAAAAGATATTTTTTCATAATTCTATATTTCTTGAAGAGTCATTCCTTGCTTGATAAATTTCTTCAACTATCTCACTACCAGACTTTTCTGATTGCCAAGAGCCAAATAATCTTTTAAATAGTTGAGCTTGTTCATCTATTGTTTCACTACTTTTTTCTGAGAATTTAATACCCATACGCTTTACCAATTCTGTGAGTAAATGGTAGTCATTTTCATTGTCTGTTTCTAAAATTAATGTTTTCATATTGTTCATTTTTTTCAAATATACTCAATTTGATTGAAAGCTAAATCTTCCCTCAGTAGCTCGTATCTTGCGAGTTACGATTATTATCAGGCTTCCAGCCTGTATAAATTCGTTAACTTGGGCAAGATGCCTAAAAATAGTCGTAACTCGCAGGATGCGAGCTACTGATTGAGACAAACGGTTATAAAAAAGCCTTAAATCTGATTAATTTAAGGCTTTTTTTATTTTTTCGCTTGAATTTCTAATTTATTTTTTGAAATCAAAGCACTCAATTTTTCTTTTTCCTTTTGACTTAAAGGTTTAGATTGAATATACTCAATCTCAAAAGGTATTGCTTGTTTTTTCATTTGATTTATTGATTAAAATATTTGTCTATTAATCGAAATGCCGCAGATGTATCAATATACATTCTCAATCCACCAAGCCGTTTTGCGTGCAATTTATCCATGTAATGTTCAATTAAAGCCGTTTTTGAATCGAATACAACATAGCCATCATAACCAGATTCAAGGGAAACTTTACAAGCGTATGCAACTAAATTACCCGCAACTCCCAAATATACTTTATTTTGACCTTTATTGAAGGAAGCACTTTCCAAGAGGTTCATGAAAATATGGTCTTTCCCATCAGATATACTTAATAATCCTTGAATTACATTTTCATTTCCTCTTGTAACAAGTTTAAAAACTCTACAACCAGATTTATTATTTTCCTTTATCCAATCAAATAACCAATCTTTCTCTATTATTTCTTCATTTTTTATGGGCAATATATCAGTCAAAAACCGTTCCTCCGTGAAAGCATTTTCTATTGAATTGGTCAGTTTATCAATTTCTACATCAAGCATGGGTTAGAATTTTATTATTATAAATTTACCAATTATGTTCTAAAAATCAAAGAAAGAAGAAGAGTAATTATGCCTAAATCAGTAGCTCGCATCTTGCGAGTGACGCTTATTATCAGGCTTCCAGCCTGCATTTATTTGTAACATAGGCAAGATGCCTAAAAATAGTCGTCACTCGCAAGATGCGAGCGACTGAGTGAGACGCCCAGTCCATTGATGGACAGTGCTTGTAATAAAATACAAGCCATACTGGTCTTTTACTCGGTATTCGTAAGGCATGGTTTTAATTGTAGTTTTAAAATATGTTTATCTAAGTGCATTTTTTATTTGCAGCGGATTGGAAATCCTTTTTATCTAAACTTCGAGATTGTCCTGCGGAACATCTCGAAGAGCGGAAAACTATTTCTGTAATTTTTTAATCAATAAATCAATGACTACTTTCCTGTGTTCAATAAAACCAATATTAGCTTTTAATGATGTAATTACCATTTTGTGATTATTTTCTATTAGCTTATATTGATTTACAATATAGGTTATCATTTCATGCAAAAAATCCAGCTTGTTATCTGGGGCATCAAAAAATAAATTGTTAATAAGCTCATGTAATTCAAATAAAATATTTTTTAAAAGAGTATAATTCGTAGTGCCAAATACAATGGTACTTTCTTGAAATTTCATTTTTTCTATTAGATTTCCAATTTTATCGTCAATAGTAATTAATGACATTGGTTCAATTTCTTTGAGTCTATTATATTCATTGAGGAAGTTGCTTAATTGGGGTTCTAATGAGTTAACTCCTTCTTTAAGGGCAGTTTCATATTGATTGATTTGTTTTATACTTAGTTCACAAACATTTTGAATCATTGTAAAATTCTCAAAAACAGGAATAATATCATAATCATTGAAATAATTTCTGTAAGCAATAAAATATTTCTCTTGATCTATTTTTTCATTTATAGTGGATAACCGACTGATAAATGAACCAATTTTAAATCCAGTATAATCAAATATATTACTTTCTTTATTTGATATGAATATTTCAAATGACTCTTTATGATTATTAATTATGCCAATTGCATCTATAAAAAGGCAACAGATATAATGGAGACTATCTCGAAATGCTCTATCTTGTTTCTTAATGTCAATACTTCTTTCTTTATTATGGATATAAATCTGAACTGCAATTGTTACCAATAATCCTATAAAAGCAATTCCAGAAAAAAAGGTATTCAATGCACCATACATATCTCCATAAGTACCTCTCCCTAATTTATCAGCACTTGCGTCATATCCAGAGGTTTTAGTAACAATACCGTAGATAAGTTCTGGATATTTGCAAAAAGTAAAATAATATATAAACCCACATATAAGTAAAAACAACAAGATGAAGAAAACTATTTTATACATTTTCATTGATATTTATGTTTTAAAAGTTTAAAAAAAGAACCTACCCCTTCAACTCCTCCTTTAAAAACTTCGCCGTATAACTCCCTTTCACCTTCGCTACTTGTTCTGGTGTACCTTCGGCGATGATATTGCCGCCTCTTTGTCCACCTTCTGGTCCGATGTCGATTACGTGGTCTGAGACTTTGATTACGTCTAAATTATGCTCAATAATCAAAACCGTATTGCCTTTGTCTGCCAAGCGGTTCAATACTTCCATCAGTTTTTGGATGTCTTGAAAATGGAGTCCAGTGGTGGGTTCGTCCAAGATATACATGGTTTTGCCCGTATCTCTTTTCGAGAGTTCTTCGGCTAATTTTACCCGTTGGGCTTCTCCTCCCGACAGCGTGGTAGCTTGTTGCCCGATGGTAATATATCCCAAGCCTACTTCATTGAGCGTCTGGACTTTACGTAAGATTTTAGGCTGATTTTCAAAGAATTCTACGGCTTGTTCCACCGTCATATCCAAAACATCGGCAATAGATTTTCCTTTAAAACGAACTTCCTGCGTTTCACGGTTGAAGCGTTTGCCTTTGCAGGTTTCGCAAGCCACGTGAACGTCGGGTAAGAATTCCATTTCGATTTTTTTCATGCCCGCCCCTTCGCAATCTTCACAACGTCCGCCTTTTACGTTAAAACTAAAACGCCCTGCTTTGTAACCTCTAATTTTAGATTCAGGCAACTCTGCGTACAAGGTACGTATGTCGGTAAACATACCCGTATAAGTGGCTGGATTCGAGCGTGGCGTACGTCCGATGGGCGACTGGTCCACCTCAATTACCTTATCCAAATGTTCCAAACCCTCCACCGACTTATGAGCCATTGGCTCACGTTTGGAATTGAAAAAATGACGATTTAAAATTGGAAAAAGCGTTTCATGAATCAATGACGATTTCCCCGAACCACTTACGCCCGTTATCGAAATCATTTTTCCCAAAGGCAATTTTAAAGTAATATTTTTTAAATTATTTCCCGTTGCTCCTTTGATAATCAGCGTGTTGCCATTTCCTTTTCGTCTTTCTTTCGGAACTTCAATATTGA
>JALONS010000357.1 GCA_025454855.1 Arcicella sp. | reverse complement strand
TGAAACCCTCGAAGTACGTTTTAAAGGAAAATCCATTGCCGATGTATTGGATATGACTGTCGAGCAGGCTCTCGAATTCTTCGAAAATCAACCTAAAATTCACCGTAAAGTACAGATGCTACACGAGGTTGGGTTAGATTATATCACGCGATGAACCAACGACTGGTTTACATTTTCAGGATATTAAGCATTTGCTCGATGTACTCAATAAATTAGCCAATAAAGGTAATACTGTTTTGATTATCGAGCATAATCTGGATGTTATCAAAGTATCAGATTGGCTGATTGATTTAGGACCCGAAGGTGGTAACAAAGGCGGACAAATCATCGCCGAGGGTACACCCGAGCAAGTTGCCAAAGTAAAAGGAAGCCACACAGCGAGGTTTTTGAAAGAGGAGTTGAAAGGATAATTCCAACCATTTACAACTTTTTAAGTCTTTCTGTAAAATAGATATTTTGGTGTTTAGAAAAATATTTTTATTGTGCTTTTATTTTAGCTGCATTCAAGCCCAAGAACGCATTACGGCTATTCAGGGAAATCATATTGGGTCAAATCCACACGAGTTTGTAGAAACTACCGAGAAAATCTTTTTTAAAGCAACTACTGAGTATTCGGGTACAGAGGCTTATGTATTCGATAAAAAAACTCAGAAGACTATGCTATTAGGAGACTTTTTAGAGGGTTCCATCTCATCGTTTGATAATTATTATCCTTTCGTTTTGGGTAGAGTTGATATTTTTAGGCTTCAAAAATTCAAGGAAAAACTATATTTTTTGGGTAAAAAAGAATCAATATATGACAACCCTTACATTTATACTTCTGATGGTAACAATACCTCAATCAATGATGAGTTAGCAATTGCATTAAGGAATCCAATTATACAAATGTATGCCACCGAATTGAGTTTGATTTTCTTTGTTAGGAACGAGAAAACAAATAAAATAGAGGTTTGGGAAAGCGATGGGAGTATTGAGCAAACAAAAAAAATTATTGATACTGATTTCAAATTTATCCCTTATTATCCAAGTACGATTCAAATTTTAAATTCTACCGATAAATTTATCACATTTAAGATTAATAATGCATTATCTCTCTCTCCTACATACCAATTAGATTTAGAGAAAAGCCAAATAGTAGATTTAAAATTACCTGATTATAAAGAGATTTTCCTGAAAAAAGACTTAGCAATTACAAGTAAAGTCGAAAATGATTCTACTTATTTTTTTATTAATGATAAAAAGGCAGATATAGCTATTTTCACCGGTCAAAATTCAAGTTATTACTTCTTCAAGGTCTTTGAATCCAACAATCCAAAGATTTACTATTTGGTTACGAGACTATTTCAATCAAATTATTCTGTTTATAGTATCAATACTGATTCAAAATCAATCGTGAAAATTAAAGATTTTGAAAATGTAGTTCTGAACGAAGTACCACTAACTACCCCAATTCTGAAAACCCAATTCATCTATTATGAAAGAAAATTCAATGATAATCAATGGGTTATGACCTTGAAAACCTTAGACTTGACCACAACAAAAACTAACTCGATTATAAGCTGGATAACTAATTATAGAGCAAAATCTGATGATGAAATCCTCTATTCATATCCCGATTATCAGACGTTTTCAACTCTAATCGGAGATAAAATAGTAGTGAACTTGTCTGCAACTACTATCAACAACAATTTTACTAAGTTTACAGAATCTTGGTTGATTGATGTTGATAAAAAACAAGGTAAAAAATTACAAAATTTTATTTTGCATAGTAACCCAACGAATACCGAAATTGCAAAAAATGAATATTTAGTAGTAGGTAGTTTAGATAGTTTATTTTTTCGTAATGAGCTATTTATCTTAGATACAGATAAAGGTACAACAAGAGCATTAGAACGCATAGATAAAGGTAGAAATAGATTTACATCGGTAGGTTTGGCAAATTATAAAGTATTTTGGGATAAAAATACGATGTATAGCTCAGATGGAACAAAAGCCAGCACAAAACAAATTTTGAAATTAGAAGATATGACTTTTAGCAGATATATTGTAGCTAACAATCAGCTCTTTATAGTTGCAGAAGGCAAATACAATAAAAATCAAACCAGACTAACCAAATTAAGACTATATACAACAGACGGAACACCCCAAAATATAAATTTAGTAAATGAAATAATACATGGCAATGACTCGCCTTTTTACTATTTATTCAAATACCAAAATGAGTGTTATTTTATTACTTATGACAATAATAATAAATGGAAATATGTTGTGAGTGACGGCTCAAAAATCGGCACAAAGGTATTCCAAGACTTATTTGAAGAATCGCTATTTTCTATTGAGGCTTCATCGAGTGAAGATTATTTAATAGTTAAAACATCTAAATACAAAAACAGTAATAGTTATGATTTTTTAGTTTATGAGATTGAAAAATTGGAGAATAAACCTCAAATTATTTTTTCAAAGAATAACACGAGCTATAGCGGAGAATTTAACATAATCAAAACAGCAAATAGACCAGTCATAGTGGATGAAAAACCTAATGAGTTTCAAGTATTGATTACAAATAGTAATGCTATAAAGGTAATTCAAAATCCAGATAATCGCTTTGAATTATCAAGAAGTTGGGTGTTGGGAAACTATGCTATGATAATTTTTAGAGAGAAAATTACAAATAAAGTTATAAGTGTTTGGCGAGTTGATATTGTTGATGAAAAAATAGAGGAAATTTCTACACCAAAACTATCGCATGTCTTCTCTTATGATTATACATTTATAAATTCATCCAAGAGTAAATTGTTTTTTCAAATTATTAAAAACCAAATTCCTGAATATTGGATTACGGATGGTAGTGAAGATGGTACATTCTTAATTGAAGATGAAAGAGATATTTATAAATTATACCCTAATAAAAAAGCCTTTTTTGCCCCTACAAAATCAAATCATCAATACGCTCTTTGGGTATCTGACGGTACAAGAGATGGTACATACAAAAAAGTAGATTCGTTGGGTCTGGGTTCAGGTTATGTTAATGAGCTTGAGTATTTCTACCGAATAGTAGATACAGATAGATACAAATCATTTGCAAAAAGTAGATATATTATAGTGTATGACGTGGAAAAAGACTCCTTGATGCAGTTCGAGCCTTTAAATATCGCTAAATATCCAACATATTCTTATGCAAGTATTATTAACAATAAATTAATTTTCCTCGCCCACGACAAAGAAATCTCAATGCAATTGTGGAGATTTGAATTAGAAAATGACAATCAAGAACTCGAACAAGAACAGATATTAACAAAAAGGTTTTTTCCAAATCCAACCGAAAACGAGGTCACGATTTTGTATAAACCTAAAAGTAAAACTATCAGTATTTTTGTTTATGATTTAAAAGGAAATTTAGTTAGTGAGAATACTATAAATAGCCCTTATCTTGATGATTTAAAAGCAAATTTAGCTGGATTTAGTCAAGGTTTGTACTTAGTGGTTTTACAAGATGGTAAAGAATTAATTTCTCAACGGATTGTCAAATATTAATCTATTATTTAATAAACTTCAAACCAATACCTTCAGTAAATTATCATGGGCAAAAAACAACAAAGCATCACCCCCGATATTGCCGAATTTATCAAAGCTCAGAAAATATTTTTTGTGGGTACTGCCATGAGCGACGGCACCGTCAATATCTCACCTAAAGGAATGGATAGTTTTAGGATTTTGGGCGAAAACCGTGTCATGTGGCTGAATGTTACGGGTAGTGGCAACGAAACCGCCACGCACCTACAATCAAACGACCGAATCACGGTGATGTTTTGTGCCTTTGAGGGCAAGCCACTGATTCTGAGACTATACGGAAAAGGTAAAGTGTATCACCAATACGATGCCGAATGGAACGAGTATTATTCACACTTTAACTCTATTGCCGGAGCCAGACAATTGATTGATATTGAAGTAGAATTGGTACAGTCTTCGTGCGGGATGGCAGTTCCGTTTATGGATTATGCGGGTGAGCGTAACGAACTCAAAGTTTGGGCCGAGAAAAAAGGCGAAGACGGAATCAGAGAATACTGGGAAAATAAAAACACCACGAGCCTTGATGGACATCCTACCAAAATTTTTGGATAATGATTATCTCACAAACTCATCTTTGAGTTTATCGTAAAGCCTCACAAATTGTTCAAATTTCTTCTCATAAACCGATTTATTTTGGAGGTTTGGGCGGTAAATCTTT
>JALONS010000356.1 GCA_025454855.1 Arcicella sp. | reverse complement strand
ATTTGAATCCGCCAATAACTTTATTGTATCGTATTTTGCCATAATTTCGCAAAGTTCGACACTTAAGCAAATATTACAAACACTTTTGAAAGAACTCTATTACAGATTTTTTTAATAACGATAAGTATCTCCCATTAAATCAAATACTTCAATCAGGCTTCCATTCTGTTTCTTTATAAATACCTTATCTTTTTCTTTTGGATTTATTGTCTGGACATATTCAGCATCTTTGGGCAAATACAAATTGACGTACTGAGCATCCAATACCGACCTTTTGATATTTTTGGTATAAACATCCGATTGATAGACCTCTTTGGTATAGGAAGGATAAATAATGGTATCACCAGTTTGATACATCTTCTTTAGATTCTCCGCAATCTTTGGATAAGGATTTTCGGCTCTTGGTTTATCTCGATAATTATATTTCAAGGAAGAATCATTTAAAACCTCTTTAATGGTTTGAGACACCAACATAAGATGTACTCCGAAAATCGCCCAAACGATGAATTTACCAAGTTCAAGGCTTTTTTGAGCTTGTAACAAAGCTATTGAAACTAAAATAATCGAATACGGAAACGAAAAACCAGAATATCGTTGAGTAAGTCCAAAAGTATGACCATTTTTAAAGGTCATCAAAATCAAGAAAAATGTAGGTAAAAAGGTGATGATTACAAAAAACCATAGTTGTTGATTTGAAATAGACTTATCCTTACTGTTCCAATACTTGAACAGTAAAAACAATAAAATGCCACAATTCATGACTTCTAAATATTGCCAAATCATCGTTTTGAAGGCAAACATAGACGCTAAAACCATCAAACCAATCCAACCTAAAAGCCAAATATTTTTACGCTCGTTATGATACTTACGAAGTAAAAATATACCAACAAGGGCTAACATGAGGGCCAACGCAAAACTCTTTTTACCCGCAACCGTTCCAGCAAGTCCATTGCTGACAATAAAAAGGTCAGTTAAAATGGGCAATGATTTTTTAGCCACGTTAGGAACAGTGGCAGGGTCAATATAGCCTGCGTGTGGATTAGGGACAGAATGAGCTTCTTTGTAGTAAATTTTGGCTTGATAATCCAAGGTTTTAAAAGTGTAGTTACCTCCTCCAAACAAAATCCAATAGCCAAACATAACACCTCCGATAGAAACCGCCAGAGCTAACCGAAGCCATGTTTGCCAATTTCTTACAAATATCAAAACGTACAAGCCATGTGCCATGAAGACAGTTGCCGTTAAAAAATGAGACAACAAACAAAGCCCCGACAAAATACCATAGAATAAAAATAACTTATTTGATTTTACCCCAAGTTCTTGATTTTTAATGATTTTTAGAAAAATATAAGTTGCCAGTAATGCTAAAAAGAAGCTCATCGAATAATTACGAACTTGCTGACTGTAAGCAATGAAAAAGGGTTCAATTGCCATTAAAAATGAAGCGAGCAAAGCTAAAATCACGTTTCCAAAATGTTCTTTGATGAAAAAGAACAATAAAATGATAATAGCACAGCTAAATAAAACGGATAAAAACCTGGCGGAGAAGTCTGAAATACCAAAAATATTTATCCAGTTGTGGAGTAAAACATAATAGAAGGGACTATTACCTATATCACTTCGTCTGATACTATCATAATAATCTTCCAAAGATTTATCAGCCCAAAATTCTTTGGGAGTGAATGTATTTTTATTGGGCGTGTTGAAACAATTTTTCTGTGAATTTCCCTCCATCGCCATTCCTTGACTGATTAAAACGGAAGCCTTTTCATCGTAAAAAATTCCGTGTTTATCTAAATTATACACTCTTAGCGAAAAAGCTAATAGTACAATGGCAGCGAGAAGAAAGTATGCTTTGGAAGAAAAATTCATTCTATTGGATAATTTGTCCGCAAAAATAGGGCTTATTATTCCCCGAACAAAAGAAAAGCCTTCTCCTGTAAAAGAGAAGGCTATCATTTTTGTTTTTGGTTAATTAAAACAGGTATCCCAAAGAAAGTCCAATAGTTGTATTTCTGAAACCATAGGGATTTTGTGAATCGTCGGCTAATCGCCAAATGCTGGCATTAAAACTATAACGTCCTTCCAAAAATATATTATCCGTTAATCGATAACCCATTCCTAAAATGCCACCCCAAGAAATAGATTTTTCATCTAAAGCCATTGGATTAGCAGTGGGCTGATAAGTAAGATAAGGTCCGAAAACACTGTAAAACCCATTATCCCCCATATTTACTTTCAACAAAATAGGTATGTCAATGTAATTAGAAGTAAAATTAGTAGAATCTAATTTAAAGCCTTTTTGTACATAAGAAAGTTCTGGAACAAGAGAAATATCTTCTGAAAGTGGAATATCCGCAAAAATAGCCCCGTGAAATCCTATCAAAGTACTTGAGGGATTGTAAATGATGGCTCGCCCCCATTGCGTTCCTGCGTGGGCACCCCCCCGAATACCAAAGCGGATACCAGACTGAGCAAAAGAAATATTTGATGTGCTAACTAAGAGTCCAATCATTAAGATTTTGAACCATTGAGTAGTAAGGTTTTTTTTCATGATTTAATTATATTGGGACGTGCAAATGTAAATTTACCGTTTTTTAATAAAATACTTGTTTTTGCGTATCATAACTTATTTTTTGGCGGTAAATTCGTCAAAAAATAAATACCTTCTATGAATCCACAGGCTCAAATCAATCAACTAACCGACCGTCTGAATGATTTAAATTTCCAATATTACCAGAATTCCGTCTCGGAAGTCTCCGATTTTGAATTTGATAAACTCTTAGAGGAACTCAGAGATTTAGAAAATCAATATCCAGCATTTGTACGACAAGATTCACCAACTCATCGAGTAGGCGGAACTATCTCGAAAGAATTTGAATCAATTACACACCGATACCCAATGCTTTCATTAGGTAACACTTATAATGCAAAAGAGTTGGCGGATTTTGATGAAAGAGTTCGTAAAGGACTTGGCGAAGCAGCTTACGAGTATATCTGTGAATTAAAATTTGACGGTGTAGCTTTATCTGTTTGGTATGATAATGGAACTTTGGTACGTGGCGTAACCCGAGGAGACGGAGTTCGTGGCGACGATATTACTGCCAATATTAAAACCATTAGAACTTTACCACTTAAAATTCAAGCAATAAATATGCCAAGCCAGTTTGAAGTGAGAGGAGAAGGTTTTATGCCCCTCACTTCTTTTGAAGCTCTGAATAAAGAAAGAGAGGATATCGGCGAGCAATTATTGGCAAATCCACGCAATGCCGCTTCTGGCACGTTTAAAATGCAAGATTCTGGGGTGGTTGCTAAACGTAAGATGGATTGCTACATTTATCAATTTTTATCCAACGAAGAAACCTTTGCTACCCACGAAGAGAGTTTAATCAAAATGAAAGAATTGGGTTTCAATGTTTCCCCTACTTGGAAAAAATGCTCAAACCTCGATGAAATTTTGGTGTTTATCGATTATTGGGACACCGAACGCCATCATTTACCACTCAATACGGATGGAATTGTCATTAAACTAAATTCATTTGCACAAAGGGAAATCTTGGGTTACACCGCCAAATCTCCCCGCTGGGCTATTGCTTATAAATATCCATCCGAAGCAGCATCTACCCGATTAGAATCAATCAGTTATCAGGTTGGTAGAACAGGAAACGTTACACCAGTTGCTAATCTAAAACCCGTTTTGTTGGCTGGTACAACCGTAAAACGAGCCAGTGTACATAACGCCAATGAAATTGAGCGTTTGGATTTACACATCGGCGACTATGTTTTTGTTGAAAAAGGCGGGGAAATCATTCCTAAAATAACCAATGTTGATTTGAGTAAAAGAGGAGAAAAACTTGAAAAAGTACTTTTCCCTCATGTATGCCCCGAGTGCGAGACACCGTTAATTCGCAAGGAAGGAGAAGCCAATCATTATTGCCCGAATGAAAAAGGATGTCCTCCGCAAATCAAAGGTAAAATTGAGCATTTTATTCAAAGAAAAGCCCTGAATATCGAAAATTTAGGTACTGAAACCATTGATTTATTCTATCAAAAAGGTTTGGTAAATACTCCAGCAGATTT
>JALONS010000084.1 GCA_025454855.1 Arcicella sp. | reverse complement strand
AGAAGTAGGTTCGGGACGTATGGGAGCATCATTAGGAATACTATTAAAAGGGTCAGGGAAAGGGACTTTTAGTGTCGTTCCCAATTCCCAATCGGGTATCGTTTTAAATGGAGATATACGAAGAATTCTTAAAATTCAGCGTAAAAAATCCACCTATATTGTATCTCGACACGGGCAATCATTCCTGCAAATGGCACATTAATACGGGTTTTTCAGTAATTTTGGGCATGAAAATTCCACAGGCATTAATAGAGTCTTTACAAAACGTTACGGGGTTTTGTGAAAAAACTTTCATAGAGGTTCACGAACAAGCCCTCTCTCCTACTTCTATCAGGCTAAATCCTTTTAAACCCACCCAACAATGGGAAAATGAAACAGAACGAGTTTCTTGGTCGTCATTAGGTTTATATCTAAAAAATCGCCCAAAATTCACTTTCGACCCACTTTTACACGCAGGTACCTATTACGTGCAAGAAGCCAGTTCTATGTTTTTGGAGACGGCTCTAAAGCAAACCGTTGATTTATCTAAAGACCTGAAAATCTTAGATTTATGTGCTGCTCCTGGTGGTAAAAGTACGCTTATCAATAGTTTGATTTCCGAAAAATCAATTCTAATCAGTAACGAATTCATTAAAACCCGTGCCAATATTTTAGCTGATAATTTAAGCCGTTGGGGAACGATGAACACCGTCGTTACAAACAACGACCCCAAAGATTTTGCTCGTCTTTCGGGCTTTTTTGATGTGGTAGTCATTGATGCTCCGTGTTCGGGTTCTGGACTATTTCGGAAAGACCCCGAAGCCATCAATGAATGGTCGCTGGACAATGTGGCTTTATGTGCTTTACGCCAAAAACGAATCATTAGCGATGCTTGGGCGTGTTTGAAAGACGGAGGTATTTTGATTTACTCCACTTGTTCTTACTCTCAAGCCGAAAATGAAGATATTGTGGATTGGATTTTACAAGAATTTCCTACTAAAACTTTACCAATTAATTCCGAAACGAAGGGTATAAGATTTTATCCCGACCAAACCAAAGGGGAAGGGTTTTTCATCGCCGCTTTACAGAAAAATGGTCACGAAAAAGAAGTTTTTGTTCGTTCGGGAAAACCCATTAAAAATAATAATCGCAGAACCGAACGGGAGATTTTCAGAAATTGGATTACTGACATTGACCAATATATATGGTTTGAAAAAAATGATGATTATTTCCTGATTCAGCCCGAACACGAGCATATTATCAAACTGCTACAAAACAATTTTTACCTCCGTAAAGCAGGAATAAGAATGGGTAAATTAGCGGGTAAAGATTTAGTACCAGACCACGAGCTGGCTCTGAGTTTGTACCTGAATACCAAAATCAATCGGGTTGAATTATCCTTGGAGAATGCCATTAAATACCTCCGCAAAGACGATTTCACGTTGGCTGAACCACAAAAAGGTTGGTCGTTAATGTGTTATCAAAATTATGCTTTGGGTTGGGCAAAGATTCTTCCTAATCGCATTAATAACTATTATCCCAAAGAATTAAGGATTTTGTCATCGGTTACATAATCAGAAATGAAAACCGTGTAAATCAACATCATATAAACGAAATCTACTGAAACGTCTATCTTTTTTTGGATTAGGTCTTCAAAATATCAGTAGATAACTTAAAATCACTAATTTCAATCATTCAATTATCTTCATCAAGTATTCCAACAAACATTTACAAATGAAAAAGAAACTACTTTTTTTATTGACAGCCCTAACCATGTATTTTGGTGCCAATGCCCAAGATGCCGTAAGTTATCAATTACCGCCCAAAGAAATCGCCGATTTACTTTTAGCAAAACCTACTCCTGATGTGAGTTTTGACAGCGAAGGTGAATGGATGCTACAAAGTGAGCGTAATTCTTACCCCACCGTTGAAGAATTAGGGCAGCCTGAAATCAGAATTGCTGGTTTGAGATTGAATCCAAATAACTTTTCACCAAGCCGCCAGACTTTTATCAATAATTTTATCCTGAGAAACATTAAAACTGGTAAAGACTTTCCAATCAGCGGTTTACCAACAAATATGTTGGCAGGAAATGTAAGGTGGAGTTTGAACGAAAAGAAAATAGCCTTTACCAATACCACCAACAATCAAGTTGATTTGTACATCATTGATGTTGCTACAAAAACAGCCACCAAAGTAAATAAGAAGGCTTTGAATGTAGTTTTAGGAGCAGACTTAACTTGGTTTGACGACAACACCATTGTTTATAAAACTGCCATTAGCACGCCCAGTGCCATTCCTACCAAACCCATAACTCCCAAAGGACCAACCGTCCAGCAAAATATTGGGAAAGCTGCCCCAGGTAGAACGTACCAAGATTTGATAAAAACACCCTACGATGAACAGCTTTTCGAATTTATGGCTACCGCCCAAATGGTTATTAATCGTGGAGGAGTAGAAACGCCCTTCGGTAAACCAGCCATTTACGAATCTTATTCGCTATCACCCGATAAAAAATACTTTTTGGTAGAAGTTTTAAAGAAACCATTTTCTTATTTAGTGCCTGCCAGTGGTTTTCCTACTACGGTTTCTGTCATTGACGTAAATGGAAATTTAGTTAAAGAAATCGCTGATTTACCGAGTGCCGAAACCAGACCTTCGGGAAATGACAACTTACAGAATATTCCGAGAGGATTTGACTGGAGAGCCGACGAAGCCGCTACTTTGGTGTGGGCAATGCCTTTGGATAGTGGTTTGATAAAAAAGAATGTAGAATACCACGATGTAGTATATGCACAAGCTGCACCTTTCAAAACAGAGAAACAAGAATTATTCAAAACGAAAATGCGTTTTCGGGGCATTACTTGGGGAAATGAGAATTTTGCATGGGTTACGGAGGCACTTACGGGTAAGCAAACTTTTAAGGTAAGCCGATACAATAGCAGTACAAAAACGGTTTCTCCGCTTTTTGAAAGAAACATTACCGATGCCTACGGAAACCCCGGTACGCCCATAATGACCAAGAATAGTTTTGGTAAACAAGTCATTTTAGTAGAAAACAACAAGATTTTCTTAAACAATACCGTTGGCTCGTCGCCCAAAGGAGATTTACCGTTTTTGAGTTTGTTTGATATTGACAGCAAACAAACTGAACAACTCTGGCGATGCAACGAAGGCACCTTTGAATTCGTAGTGGATGTATTAGATTCAAAAAACTTAAAGTTTATCACTCGCAAAGAATCAAAAACCGAAGTCCCTAACTTTTTCATTAAAAATTTAAAATTAAGAATAGCAGATATACCCATTACATCGTTTGCCAATCCGTACCCAGCCTTAGTGGGTGTCACCAAACAAAAAGTAAAATATACTCGTAAAGACGGTATTGAGCTTACGGGTGATTTGTATCTACCCAAAAACTACAATAAAGAAAAAGACGGAGCTTTACCCGTTTATCTGTGGGCATATCCCAGAGAATTTAACAGTGCGGCTGATGCGGCACAAGTACGGGGCAGTGAAAATAAATTTATAACCATCTCGTGGGGAAGCCCTATTTATTACGTTACGCAAGGTTTTGCAGTGCTTGATAATGCCGAAATGCCCATCGTGAGCAAAGGGGGCGACACCAAGCCCAATGATAATTTTATTGAACAACTAACCTTGAACGCCGAAGCCGCCATCAATCATTTGGCAGAAATGGGCGTAGGAGATAGAAATAGAATTGCCGCTGGTGGACACAGCTACGGGGCATTTATGACGGCACATTTATTGAGCCATACCAAACTATTTAAAGCAGGAATTGCTCGAAGTGGAGCTTATAATCGAACCCTAACACCATTTGGATTTCAAGCCGAAGACAGAACTTACTGGGAAGCTCCAGATTTGTACTATAAAATGAGTCCGTTTAGTTACGCTGATAAAATTAAAACGCCATTGTTATTAATCCATGGCGATTCAGACGATAATCCTGGCACTTTCCCAATCAATAGTGAACGTATGTTTGCCGCCATCAAAGGACACGGTGGAACGGTTCGGTTTGTTTTCTTACCCTACGAAGCCCACGGCTATCGAGGCAAAGAAAACCTTTTACATATGCTATGGGAACAAAACGAGTGGTTAAAAAAATACGTGAAAGAGAGTAAATAAATTATTTTCTCTTACGGATTTAGATAAAAAATGATTCAATGGCTATCAAAGTTAGAAACTAAATGGATAAACTTACTCTTTCTAATTTAATATGGGAAAGAGTAAGTTTTCTAAAAGAAATTCTAAACTTAGCTGATTACCAATTTTTTAGATAGATTTAAAACCTAAAAGATTACCTTTAAAACACAAAGAATATCTTTATGGTATTGAATTTGTACCTCAAATTTTACTTTACTCTGATTATTTTACATATTTTTGTATCGAAATTATCAAAACCACAAATAATTAACTGTATGTGAGCGGGTTACTCCCGATTTAATTGTCTATTTCATATTAACGGTGTAGAGAAAAAGGATTCACTCAAAACCGAAAAGAACGCATGATTAACGAAGAAGCAAAAGAAATTAAGGAAGAAATCGAAGCACAAGCTGTCGAAACCAGTGCCACTGCCGAGCCAGCAGAAGCACCCACTAATGAAGTAGTAGCAATCTCTGAACCTACGCAAGATGAAGTTACCGAGGCAATAATAGAAGATGCTGTGGCAACTACCGAGCCAGAAGTTGAATTGACACAGGAGGTTGAAGAAGTGGTGACCAATACGCCTACTGAAGAAGTAGTTACACCTGAACCCATCGCTGAAACACCAGCAATCGAATCAGTGCTTACGCCTGAGCCTATCGCTGAAATCACCACGGTACTCGAAGAAGTGACGTTGCCAACTGAGCCAGAAGCAGCTGAAATTCAATCAGTTGATTATTCAAATTTTAGCAAAAAAGATTTTGTTCAGGTTTTAGAGAAACTTTTAACGGAAGTAAAAGAAAATCCATCCGTTGGAGCTTTCAGACGTTCAGAAGATACGCTCAAAGAAATCAGACCTCTTTTTGAACAAATAAAGTCGAGTGAAAAAGCAGAAGCATTAGCCAAATTCAAAGCAGAAAATGAGAATTCTGAAGAAGGATTTGAGTTTAAATTTGATGCCGATGTTGAACGTTTTGATGCACTTTTCAAAACCTTGAAAGATGAACGTTCAAAGTATTTTAATAGCATAGAGAAAGAAAAAGATAAAAACTTTAATCAAAAAACGGAGCTGATTAATCGCTTACGTACTTTGGTAGAAGGAGAGGATAGTTCAGACCCAGCTCATATCAAATCAGGATTCAATGAATTCAAAAAGATTCAAGAAGAATGGAAAGCCGCTGGTAATGTAAATTCGCCGCACAATAACACGCTTTGGCAAACCTACCACGCTTTAGTGGATAGATTTTACAGCAACCGTAGTATTTATTTTGAGTTATTGGAACTCGACCGTAAACGCAATCTTCAACAAAAAATTGACATTTGTACCAAGATTGAGAGAATTGCGGAAAATGCTAAAACCGAAAATGTTACGGGCAAAATGTTGGATGAAGCCGTAGCGGCGTTTGAAGAATATAAGCACATCGGACCAGCTCCCAAAGAAGAAAACGAGTTAATTTGGCAACGAGTAAAAGACGCTTTGGATGTAATTTACGGTAAGCGTCGTGAACAAACGGAAGCCTCAAAAGCAGAAGCCGAACAAGTATTTGCCTTGAAATCTTCTATTGCTGAGTTGATTGAGCCATTTGCTACGTTTAATTCTTCTTCTATTTCTGAGTGGAACGACCGTACAAAAGCATTGTTAGCTTTACAAGACCAATGGAATAATATCAAAGGGTTCATGCCTAAAGAAAAGGGCAAAGAACTAAGCGATAAATTTTGGGCTGACATCAAGACATTCTTCCGTAATAAAACGGAGTTCTTTAAAGTTTTAGAATCAAAACGTGAAGAAAATCTGGTTGCTAAAACGGCTATTATCAATGAAGTAGAAGCCTTGTTAGCCAGTGGAGATGAGTCGCAAGAAGCAACGAATACCGTTATCCGTTTACAAAAAGAATTCCGTGAAATTGGTCACGTTCCAGAAAAAGATAAAGACCTGATTTACGAAAAATTCAAAACGGCTTGTGATGCGTTCTTTAATGCTAAACGTGCTAAAAATCAGACTGTTGAAAGAGATTTTGAAGCAAATTTAGAAAAGAAAACCGCTTTGTGTGATACCATTGAAGCTGAGTCAGTTGAAGGAGCAAACACTGCTCGTTTAGCCGAATTCAAAGCGGAATGGGCATCCATTGGTTTTGTTCCTAAGAAAGATATGCAGGCTATTGGAAAGCGTTATATCAACGCCATCAATAAGTATGTGAGTGCAATGGGTAAATTATCAAGCAAAGAAAAAGAGCAACTCACAATGACCGACAGCCCACGCCCACCACGTGGCGACCGTTCGGATAGAGGCGACCGCCACGAACGTAACGAACGAGGTGGTAACAGAGATTTTCACTCGAACAATAATGCTGGTGGTGGCGATATTCGTAGAAAAATTCAAAATATTGAAAACGACATTGCTACGTACAGAAACAATTTAGAGTTCTTTGCAAAATCTAAAAATGCTGACAAACTACGTCAAGACGTAGAAGCTAAAATTCAGGCAGCAGAAAAAGAATTGGCAAAATTGAAAGAACAAGCGAAGTAATTTATACTGAGCGAAAAGCGAATAGATAAATTATTGAAAGTTAAAATTTCATAATACTTCTTCTTTCGTAAATCGAGTATGTCCAAAAGGCGAGCAGTAATGTTCGCCTTTTTTGTTTCGCTGAACCCATTATATTACTTTATGGTTATTATACTCGACTGATTTAGGTTTATTTTTAGCTTTCATCAATTCGCTTTTCGCTCAATATAAGTACAACTCGCAAAATGTCTCGTAAAACTGCCAATACTCCCACCGAAAATAAACCCAACATCCGTGAGCGTTTCAATGCCCTGAAAAATTTACCTGCTTTTCTCAAAGAGGTTTATCAAACCTCTCCATGGCTCACCATTGGTAATTCAATGCTCCGATTAATTCGCTCAGTAATGCCTCTACTAACTTTATACGTAGGAAAACTCATTATCGACGAAGTTATTTTTCAGGTAAATCAGCCCGACAAAAACTATCAACACATATTTGCACTGATTGGTTATGAATTTGGCTTAGCCATCGCTGGCGATTTATTAAGTAGAGGTATTAGCCTGACTGACAGTCTTTTAGGTGACTTATTCGCTAATCGTACATCGGTACAATTGATGCAACACGCAGCTTCTTTAGACCTCGCCCAGTTTGAAGATGCTACGTTCTATGATAAACTCGAACGAGCCAGACAACAAACCGCTGGGCGAACCGTACTTCTTTCACAGACACTCGCCCAAGCCCAAGATTTTATCACGATGGGCTTTTTATTGGTAGGTTTAGTCAGTTTCAATGCTTGGTTGATTCTGTTACTTTTAGTGGCAGTGATTCCTTCGTTTTTGGGGGAACTTCATTTTAATGCCAAAAGCTATTCACTTCAATTTGGCTGGACACCCCAACGCCGAGAATTAGACTATTATCGTTTCATCGGGGCAAGTGACGATACCGCCAAAGAAGTCAAACTGTTCGGTTTATCCGATTTTCTCATTGAACGCTTCCGAAATTTATCTCAACTGTACTACCAAGAAAACCGTAAATTATCCATTGAAAGAGCCACTTGGGGGAGTCTGCTCTTAGCCATTGGCACATTAGGATATTTTGGAGCTTACGGCATTATCATCAATCAAACCATTAAGGGTATCATTAGTATTGGTAGCCTTACATTTTTGGCAGGTTCATTTAGACAACTCAGAGGATTATTGGAAGGTATTTTAGGAAGATTCAACAGTATTTCTCAAGGAGCTTTGTACCTCAATGATTTATTTGAATTTTATAAGATTAAGCCCAATATTGCTTCGCCAGCCAATCCAAAACCTTTTCCTAAGGTCATTC
Source organism: Arcicella sp. (assembly GCA_025454855.1). Taxonomy (GTDB): domain Bacteria; phylum Bacteroidota; class Bacteroidia; order Cytophagales; family Spirosomataceae; genus Arcicella. Next base: position 6,654 of record JALONS010000084.1, on the reverse strand, counting down.
AAGAAGGATTTCGTTTTGAAAATGTAGGATTTAAATACCCTAATTCTGATAAATGGGCAAACCGACATCTAAATTTTACGCTAAAGGTGGGTGAAAAGTTAGCATTAGTCGGTGAAAATGGAGCAGGGAAAACTACTCTCGTAAAATTATTAGGCAGACTTTATGACCCCGACGAAGGGCAAATTTTATTAGACGGACACGACTTAAAAACCTACGACTTAGCTGAATTGCGTGAACATATTGGCGTAATTTTTCAGGATTTTCAACGATTTCAATTTACAGCAGGCGATAATATAGCCGTCGGAGATATTGATAGTAGAGAAAATTTATCGGAACTTCAACGAGCCGCCCAGCAGAGTCTGGCAGATACCGTCATTAATAAATTACCCATGACTTACCAGCAACCACTCGGTAGAAGATTTGCTAAAGGAGTTGAATTGTCGGGCGGAGAATGGCAAAAAGTAGCCCTCGCTCGTGCGTACCTACGTGAAGCGGATGTATTAATTTTGGATGAACCAACAGCTGCCTTAGATGCTCGTGCTGAATACGAAGTTTTCAAACGTTTTGCAGAATTAACCAAAGGTAAAACCGCCGTATTGATTTCACACCGCTTTTCGACGGTACGCATGGCAGATAGAATTTTAGTGTTGGACAAAGGGCAAATTTTAGAAATAGGAACACACGAAGAGCTGTTAGCCCAAGGTGGACGTTATCAAGAATTATTTAACTTGCAAGCTGAAGGGTATCGCTAAAAATATACATCGCCCAAAACCCCATGCGGAAAATAATCCACATAGATATGGACGCATTTTATGCTTCTGTGGAGCAACGGGACAACCCCGAATTGCGTGGAAAACCCGTAGCCGTGGGTGGCTCTCGGGAGCGTGGGGTGGTGGCAGCCGCCAGTTATGAAGCCCGTAAATTTGGGGTTCGTTCTGCGATGTCTTCTATCATTGCCGCACGTAAATGCCCCAATCTTATTTTTGTAAAACCCCGTTTTGAAGCCTATAAGGCAGTTTCAAATCAAATCCGAGAAATATTCTTGAGTTATACCTCATTAGTAGAACCACTTTCTTTGGATGAAGCCTATTTGGATGTTACTGAAAATTTGATGGGTATTCAATCAGCTACCCAAATTGCCCAAGAAATTAAAGCGAAAATAAAAGAGCGTACACAACTGACAGCATCGGCGGGCGTTTCTTACAATAAATTTTTGGCTAAATTAGCCTCTGACTATCACAAACCTGATGGATTATTTGTGATAAAGCCCAATCAAGGAGAAAAATTTGTGGAGAGTTTAGACGTGTATCGTTTTCATGGTATTGGCAAAGTTACGGCTGAAAAAATGAATAAAATGCAGATATTCACTGGCTTAGACCTCCGCCAAAAAGATGAAGCCTTTCTACGAAAACATTTTGGTAAAGCAGGTAGCTATTATTACGATATTGCTCGTGCCATTGATAACAGAGCCGTCAATCCCGACCGTATTCGTAAATCAGTGGGTTCAGAAAATACCTTTAATACTGATTTAGAAACCCGTGTGGAATTAGAAGCGGGACTTGCCCCGCTCATTGAAGATATTTGGCGGTATTCAAACCGTACCCATGCTTACGGAAGAACCGTTAGTTTAAAAGTTAAATATGCTGATTTCCAACAGATTACTCGTAGTCGCACTACGCTTTCACCCATCATGGATAAGGCTTTTTTCGAAAAAATTTCCTATGATTTATTAACACAAATTTTGCCCGTTCCGAAAGGCGTAAGACTTTTGGGGATTTCCCTTTCAAACTTAGCATTCGCTGATGAAATGATTGGGAAACAACTGACGCTTAATTTTTAATAATCTCCAACATTTACCCTAATTATTTGTGAAAGTATCATCCAGTACAAATTATCATACCAAAAATATTTACGCCATCTTTAAAATAAAATCAGCATCTATGTTTAGCTTTTCATAAAGTCGTTTGGCTAAATCAATAGTAACTTTTCGTTTTCCCCCTAAAACTTCCGAAAGCCGAGCTTCAGTAATACCTAAAAAGGCTGCCAATTCCTTTTGCTTCATTCGATTTTCAAACATTTTATAATGAATCATTTCGACCAAAGTTTTCGGTTGAGAAATTGGCATTATAGGCATACTATCCTCATACTTTTCAGCTTGTAAAGATAATGACCGTAAAATCTCAACTTCCTTGCTATCAAGATTATGAAAGCCTCCAGTTTGTGTAGCTTTCTGTAAATATTTATCTATTTGAGCCATTACAGCTTGATATTGTTCTTTATTTTGAATGCTATTTTCCATTTTCATATTGTTGAACAGTTGATTTTATCATACTCTTTATGAGTACCTATAAAACGCACAAATACGGTACGAATATCAAAAAATATCATAACTACTACACGATAGTGATTGCCTTTGATGTTAAAGACATAACGGTCGTTTCCCACTGCATCCACCGAATTAAACGTTTGCTTAACGTCGTGAAAAGTACCCCAATCAGCTTCTTTCACGGCTTTATACCAATCATTTAAGGCATCCATAACATTAGGGTGTTCGGCAGCAAATTCATTTAAAATTGTTTTTGAAATGATAACCATATTTTAAGTAATAGTGGTAAACTATATTGAGCCAACAGTAATTTATTAATAGGTAGGTAACAAAATTCACTGGTAAAATCATCGACTTAAATCAATGTATTTGTAAATCTAAATAAACTCAAGAAATAAGTGATTTGTATTTCATAATCAATGTGTAAAATATTACTGAACTATATACTTATTGACGCAAAACCGCTGACGGGGCGAAAAGCCACCGTCAGGGTCAAGGACCAAAACCCTGACGGCGGTTTTTCGCCCCGTCAGCGGTTTTGGTCCAAATAGTTTATAGTTTCGTATTATTTTACCCCTATTTTATAACAAATAACTAAAACAAAGGTAAAATTATTATTTTCAAAATAAAATTATCAAAAACAAAACTTTAACTCTATATTTCATCATCAATGGTGATAAAATATAAAACTAATTGACTACCCTCTAAAGCTCTTTTCACATACAAAGAACAGCTATGTACATCAAATCTTGGCTTTCTAACAATGTAATACTGTAATTTTGGTGATGAAACGCATCTTTTCTGTTTTACCGTACCATCTAAACATCATTAACACACCATAGAAAAAGCCTTCTGAACTGATTTCAGAAGGCTTTTTCTATGAATTAGGATAAAATTTGTTTTGCCTGTTTTATTTATACAAAACTGCTTTCACTGCCTCTATGGTACGCTCTACACTCGGAAGTATCGCTTCCAATAAAGTAGGGGCATAAGGCAATGGCAAATCTTTTGAGTTTACACGAATAACGGGGGCATCCATAAAGTCAAATGCCCAACGCTGTACGTTATAGGCGATTTCAGAAGATAAAGCCGAGATTGGATTGGCTTCTTCTACCACCACACAACGATTTGTTTTCTTCACCGAACTAATGATGGTCTCATAATCAATCGGTCTTACCGTTCTTAAATCTATCACTTCGGCATTAATACCCATTTTCTCTAATTCTGCTACGGCTGGCATTACTACTCTTGAAAGCATTTTCCCGAATGTAACAATGGTTACATCAGTACCTTCTTTTACGATATTAGCTTTACCGATGGGAGTTAAATATTCGCCATCTGGTACTAAGCCTTTGTCTCCGTACATCAATTCCGACTCCATGAAAATAACGGGGTCATTATCACGGATAGAAGATTTTAATAGTCCTTTAGCATCGGCTGGGTTTGAAGGTACAACCACTTTCAGACCAGGTGTATTAGCAAACCAGTTCTCGAAATTTGATGAGTGTTGTGATGATAATTGTCCTGCGTTTCCAGTAGGTCCACGAAATACAATTGGACATGAGTACTGCCCACCCGACATTGACATCATCTTGGCAGCAGAGTTTATTACTTGGTCAATGGCAACTAATGAAAAGTTGAAAGTCATAAATTCCACAATTGGACGAAGACCGTTAGCAGCAGCTCCTACGGCAATACCCGCAAAACCTAATTCAGCAATGGGTGTATCTATCACACGCTCAGGACCAAATTCATCTAACATTCCCTGTGAAACCTTGTAAGCTCCATTGTATTCGGCAACTTCTTCTCCCATCAAAAAAACCGATGCGTCTCTACGCATTTCTTCATTCATGGCTTCCCGAAGTGCCTCTCTAAATTGTATTTCTCTCATTTTAAAGTTGTCAGTTTATGAGTCTATGAGTTTATGAGGCAAAATTGTTGTATTCAAAAAGGTGATAAATCAAAATCCACAAACCTTTCTGTACTTTAAAGACTCATAATCCCTAAATCTTACGCAAAATTAGATAAGAAAGTTTATTCTGCCAACGTGTAGAAACGTTTATTATCAGATTGTTCTATCAAAAAGGGAATTATTTAATAGCTTCACAAAGAAGTTACAAATCTAATTATGGCAAATGCGTTGCTAAATGATAACCTGATAGAAATGCACCTTCAACATTTCCAATGCCGAAACCATCGCCCGCTAAAAAAATGGATTGATTTTCAATCTGATAGAAGGGTTCTTCGTAACGTTTTGATGCAAGACTATAACGCCAACGGTGTACTTGAAACGTAAGCACATTTTTTGAAATAACCCATTGATTTACAGACGACAACATCATCTGAGCAACTTCTTCGGGATTACTTTCTAAATGCTGTCTGCTAAACTCAGCGGAAGCGTGCAGAGTTACGGACGGTACTTCAGTAATACCTTTTTGAAAATTATCGGCAATCCATGATACAGGTTGATTTTCCAAAATAATACCACCACTTATGATGTCAGTCGGTTGATTAAGTACTGCCATTACCGCAAAGCAAGGGTCGTATTCAATAGCATTGCAAACACCAAGGTCTCTTTCTGAAAGTGGAATTCCAGACTGTGCGAAAAGCTCTTTTACTTGAGGGATGGGAATGGTGATGATTAGTTTATCAAAAGAATAGGATTTACCCGACTCAGTTTTTAACTCATTTTGGGTGATGAGTATCACTTTTTCGTTCAATACCACTTCCAAACCTGATGCCATATTTTTAGGAATGGTATTCATACCAGAACTACCGATATAACGGACGTTGGCACGTTGGGCAAGCTGCCATTCCTTAATAACCTGCTGGTTTTGCAATTGATTAATGAATCGTTGGAACTGCGGAGATTTTACCGAAAAATATTGAGCTCCGTGGTCGGCTTTAGCATTATTGATGGTTCGGGTGGACATCCTTCCTCCTACCCCTCTGCCTTTATCTAACACCGTAACCTGATGTCCTTTTTCAACTAAAACTTGAGCGGCAGAAAGCCCTGCCATACCCGCCCCGATAATGATTGTCTTCAAAATAGTAAGTAGTCGTTAGTAATTGTTTTGTCTTTTAACGTATTATCATTCAACTATTGGTTGTAGTTTGCATTCACAAATCCAAACTTCCATTTAGCGAATCATCCTACTAAAGTGTAACTTCATTTTGTCGAGAGATGTTTTTGGTTACATGAATAGAAAACAAAAAAGAACCCACTGAAGCAGGTTCTTTTTATGGCGAAATGACTTACAATTCAATTGGAGAAGTAATCTTATCTCGCTTGTTTTGTATGATTTTAGAAAAGGTTAATGTTGATAGCAGTTAAACTTACATATTGAGGAATTTGTTTGTAAAAATGCAGTTTTTCCAAATAATATTTTGTAAATATTAAAAATACCCTCTTAATATTTTAACTAAGTGCAAATAAAGTATAAAAAATCAAAACTGCAAAATAAATTCCTTGCTTTTGTCAGTTTTCAATACAAAGAAAAACAACAAAATTCTGACACTTACTCATAAATTTAGGATTAATGAGTAAGTTTGCACTGAAATTTAAGCCATTAGTACCATGTCAAATAATGATATTTTAAAAAAGCTCAGAGTAGCCCTCAGTCTGCGAAACGACGATATTATTCATATTTTATCGTTGGTAGGCTTCAAAGCCACTAATGCAGAGTTGGGCGATATGTTCAGAGCAGAAGACCACCCTAAATTCAAAAAATGTGGTGACCAAATTTTGCGTAATTTCTTGAATGGATTGGTAATTCACATGAGAGGTCCCAGAGAAGAAAATCAAACAACGGATTAACGTTTTATTGTTTTAAAGCCTCACCAACTCGGTAAACATCTTCAAAGGTATTGTACAGAGGAACAGGCGACAAGCGGATAACATTGGGTTCTCGCCAGTCGCCAATGATGCCTTTTTTAAATAGTTTATCGAATAGCTCTTTCCCATTTTCTTCTACTAAAACAGACAATTGGCACCCTCTTTCGACAGGATTTTTAGGGGTTATAATATTTAAAATTCCATTATTTTCTTGATTGAATTCTTCTAATACAAATTGAAGAAAACCCGTTAGTTTTAAACTTTTTCGGCGTAATTTATCTATTCCAGCCTTTGCAGAAATTTCCAGCCCAGCCCGATGGCAAGCCATTGATAAAATAGTAGGTGTACTTAATTGCCAACCGTCCGCTCCGTGCATGGGTACAAACCCTTTCTCCATCTTGAAACGAGTCTTCTCATCGTAACCCCACCAACCCGCAAGGCGTTGTAAATCAGCATTATGATGTTTTTCGTGGACAAAAATACCCGCAACACC